>NZ_DJIQ01000024.1:1060-4943 GCF_002433705.1 Oceanicaulis sp. UBA6590 | reverse complement strand
ATCGCCAGGCGAAAGATAATCGGATCAACGGCTTCCATGTGAGGCTCCGTATGCGGGGGCGGTCAGAAAGTGGTGAGTGCGGTTTGCGGGACAAACCATTACGCATCACCCGTCAGGCTGGGGTGGATGATCGCGCCATCCCTGGTCAGGGCCATGCCCTTGATGACCTCGTCATCCCAGTGCGGGGCGAACGCCGCATCCTCACCCACCAGGAGTGGGAAGAGATTGACGAGGTTCTTGGCCAGAAGCTGGCTGGAATCGGCCGCCAGGCGGGCGGGCAGATTGGTGAAACCGGCGATCTTCACCCCGTTATGCTCGACCACCTTGTCCGCTTCGGTCAGCTCGCAATTGCCGCCATTGGCGGCGGCGATGTCGATGATCACGGACCCCGGCTTCATGCTTTCGACCATGGCCGTGGTGATCAGGCGCGGCGCCGGACGTCCCGGGATGAGGGCGGTTGTGATGACGATGTCCTGCTTGGCGATGTGGCTGGCGACCAGCTCGGCCTGCTTGGCCTTGTAGTCGTCGCTCATCTCCTTGGCGTAGCCGCCCGCAGTCTCGGCTTCCTTGAACTCGTCATCTTCGACGGCGACGAACTTGGCGCCCAGAGACCCCACCTGTTCCTTGGCGGCGGGACGCACGTCGGTCGCAGAGACGACCGCGCCCAGACGGCGCGCCGTGGCGATGGCCTGCAGGCCCGCAACCCCGGCGCCCATCACGAAGGCTTTCGCCGGGGCGATGGTGCCTGCAGCGGTCATCATCATGGGAAAGGCGCGGCCATAGAGCTCGGCCGCCTCGATGACGGCGCGATAGCCCGACAGGTTCGACTGGCTCGACAGGGCGTCCATGGCCTGCGCGCGGGTGATTCGCGGCGTGTATTCCATCGCCAGCGCGTTGACCTTGGCGTCGGCGCAGGCCTGGGCGAACTCCGTCGCGCCATGCGGCTCCAGAAGCCCGATCACCACCGCGCCGTCTTTCAGGCGCTTGAGCGTCTCGTCATCGGGGCGCCGCACGCAGAACAGCGCATCGGCCCCTTTGACGGCGTTGGCGCGGGTGGCGAGCTTGGCGCCCGCGGCCTCGTAGGCGGCGTCGGTATAGGCGGCGCGCTCGCCGGCGCCCTTCTGAACCGTGATCTCGGCTCCGGCCTTGATCAGCGCCTTGACGCTGTCAGGCGTGGCTGCGACCCGGGATTCTCCATCCCGGGTTTCGGCGAGTACGGCGATATGCATTCGGAAACCCCGTCTTCCGGTCGTTAACGTTGCGCGCAGTCTGCGACAAACGTCTAACGCCGGAAAGGGGTAATCTGGCTTGTACGGACAGATTCGGGCTCAACAGGCGGTGAGCGCGCTGTGAGCCCGCTGTTTTAAGGGCTTAGGCCAGAAGGCTGACCAGGCCGCCAATGATGAAGCCGATGATGGCGAGCACAACGAGAGTCGCCCAGTAGCCAGCGCCCTGCTTGAGGAAGAAGCCGCCCAGGCCGCCGACAATGGCGGAGACGAACATGGCGGTGAGCCAATGGAAATGCGCGCCGAAGACGAGGATCACGCACAGCAGCGTGGTGACGATGACCAGAGTGGAATACACCGACACGCCGATAAAGCCGTCAAAGGAGGCTTTATGCTCGGAGATGTCCATGTCTCCGCGGATGTATTCTTCAGCCATGGTCGTCCTCATCTGAAAAAGAAGTCTTCTGAGCGCGGCACATATCACGCTCCTCGCCATCCGCCAAGACGCTGTGCTCGGCTAGACTGGTCTTCGGGCCCAGCCTTCGATCAGGGCGTCCAGCGCCGCCGTGACCGCGATCGGATCATCCAGGATCAGATGGTGCTGGGTGTTCGGTATGCTGACGAAGGGCGAACGGGTGAACACGGACTTCATGTAGTCCCAGGTTTCCGCCTTCATCAGCACCGAATGCTCTCCGCGGATAAAGGCCAGCGGACATTTGAGGTTCGCCGCCGCTGCTTCCGGGTCGCGGCGCTGATAGGTCAGCTTGGCCCACAGGTCGGGATCAAACAGCCAAGTATACCCGTCCTCGACTGCTTTGAGAGAGCCGCGGGCGATGTGATCAATGATCCACAGGTTCTCGCAATGCTGCTCGGGCAGCAGACGAAAGCGTTCGAGCGCCGCAGGCAGATCGGCATAGATGCGTCCGCCCCGGCGCGGCGGGCTGCCCTCGCGCTGCTTTTCGGGTTTTCGAATCGGGCTGTCGAGGATGATCGCGGCTTCAAGCTGGTCCCCCATGACGGTCGAGGCCTGCAGCGTGACGAAGCCGCCGAAGGAATGCCCGACCATGATGGGTTTGCCGGCGTCAAAGGCGCCGCCGGCTTCCGCCGCGACCAGCATGTCCGCGGCGTGGTCATCCATGGTGTAGACCTCGCGCCAGCCGCTTTCGCCCATCCCGGCGAGATCAGCGGCGACGACCCGGCGACCGCCCCCTTCGCGCGCCAGATAGGGGCCCAATGCGTCCCACCAGCCTTTATGGGCGGTGCCGCCATGCACCAGCAGAAGGCCCGGCTTGCCGCGCTCGCCCCAGGCTTTCCAGGCGAGCCTTGTTCCGTCGCGTTCGGCGAAACCGGTATCGACGGTTTCAGTCTGGGCGGTCCTGAACCAGTCGGGAGCGGAGACAGGCTCGCCCTTGAAGGGCGCGAGGGGCGGAGGCATGCGGTCGGCTTTGGTCATGATGGGACCTTGGGACTCTTATACTTAGGAGCTTCAGGGGTAGACCGGCTGTGGCCGACCCGTCAAACGCAGGAGTCTCACCTGAAGCTTAAGGCCAGGCTAACTCTCTATTTACCCTAACAATTTCTGAGTCGTCTCTACACCTCATCTTTACGCCGGGTGTCCCATAAAGGGTCACACAACAGGTGGGAGGGCGGTTCGGACCGGCACGGGGAAAACCCCGGTCGGTCCGCTCAAAGGATCGCCCCGAATAGATAAGCGACCGAAAAGGCGTGGGTGTGATGGCCAAGACCGTATTGATCGTCGATGACGATCCGACCCAGCGTCGCCTGATGCAGGCGGTTCTGGAAAAACAGGGGCATCTGGCGGAAACCGCCGAGGATGGGGAGGCCGGCCTCGAGCGCGTCAAGCGCGGCGGGGTGGACGTGGTCATGCTCGACATGGTCATGCCGGGCATGGACGGCATTGAGACGCTGGAAGCGATCAAGGCCCGCAATCCCGATCTGCCGGTGATCGTGCTGACCGCTCATGGCGGCATTGAAACCGTGGTGAAGGCGATGCGCGCCGGCGCCGTGGACTTCTTCGTGAAGCCCGCCAGTCCGGAGCGGATTGCGGTGTCGATCCGCAACGCCTTGAAAGTCAAGGATCTGTCGGGCGAGGTGACGCGTCTCAAGAAGCGCACGACGGGCGCCCTGGGCTTTTCCGACATGATCGCCGGAGCGCCGGCCATGCGTCAGGTGGTGCGTCTTGGCGAACGGGCGGCGAAGTCCAACATTCCGATCCTGATCACGGGCGAAAGCGGCGTGGGCAAGGAACTGGTGGCGCGCGCCATCGCGGCGGGATCCGACCGCGCAGGCCGTCCCTTCGTGGCGGTGAACTGCGGCGCGATCCCGGAAAATCTGGTGGAATCCACCCTGTTCGGTCACGAAAAAGGCTCGTTCACGGGCGCTGTGGCCAAGCATCTGGGCAAATTCCAGGAAGCTGATGGCGGCACGCTGTTCCTCGATGAGATCGGTGAACTGCCGCTCGACATGCAGGTGAAGCTGCTGCGCGCGCTTCAGGAAGGCGAAGTGGATCCGGTGGGCTCCAAGCGTCCGGTGAAAGTGGATGTGCGCATCGTGTCGGCGACCAACCGCGATCTCGCCGAACAGGTGAAGACCGGCGCCTTCCGCGAAGACCTGTTCTATCGCCTGAACGTGTTCCC
>NZ_DJIQ01000024.1:0-663 GCF_002433705.1 Oceanicaulis sp. UBA6590 | reverse complement strand
CTTCAACGCCCAGGAAGGCAAGTCGGTGCTCGACGCCACGGCGGAGACCATGCACATGCTCGCCAACCATGACTGGAAGGGCAATGTGCGCCAGCTCGAGAACGCGGTGTTCCGCGCGGTGGTGCTGTCAGACAGCGATTATCTGACCGAAGAGGATTTCCCGCAGATTTCCGGTCTCGCCCCGACCTTGCGGGATGCGCCGATCCAGTCGGCCGCCCCGGCTCAGCCCGCAGCCAACGCGGTTCCGGCCCTGCCGGCCGAGCAGTTCGAGGGCGCGGCGCCGAATGGCGCCGAAGAGGAGCATTTCCCGGTCGATATTCTCGATGAGGGCGGACATCTGCGCTCGCTCGAGAGCATTGAACGCGATCTCATCGCGTTCGCCATCGAGACCTATTCAGGTCGTATGGCCGAGGTCGCCAGGCGTCTGGGCGTGGGCCGCTCCACGCTGTATCGCAAGGTTCGCGAATACGATCTCGACGTGGACAATTTCCGCGAAGCGGGCTGATTGATCAGTCTTGGACGTCCAGCACGGCGTCCAGGTTTTGAGCCAAGACTTCATCGCGGTTCAGGCGGTCGGCCTGGGCCGCGATTTGTTGTTGGATGCGGGCCGCCATTGCTGGCTCATGTAGTCTTGGAAAATTTGCGCTAGCGCATGGACTTGGC
>NZ_DJIQ01000055.1:0-8879 GCF_002433705.1 Oceanicaulis sp. UBA6590 | reverse complement strand
AGGTCAGGGTTGCCGGCCTCGGCTTCCACTTCGCCCTTGTCGTTTTCTTCAAAGGCGAGACGCGGCGCCGCCTGCGCCAGGTTCGGACGCGCGATCGAGGCGTAATAGGCCGCGCGCACGATCAGGTTGTCCGACGCTTCATAGCGCAGGTTCAGACTGGGCAGCCAATCAGTGTAGGAGTTTTCAGCCGTTACGCGGCGACGATAAACGCGATCACCCTCGATCACGGTCTCATCCGCACCCGCATCGTACTCAACGTCGAGATCGCTCGCCAGCAGCTCGGCGCCCGTCAGAGACGGGGCGATGAAGCTCTCGAAGGCGCCGGTGACGTCACCGGAGACCGCCGTCTCGATTTCCTGCTCGAGGATCTCGAAACCGTGCGCGTCATACTGGGTGTCTTCCACCCGAAGACCGCCGACCAGGCGCAGGCGATTGATATCCACCGAGCCCATCAGATAGGCGGAGAACACGTCTTCCTCTGCGCCGTAATTGTCGGCGTTGGACGCCACGGCGGTGTCGATGTCGTTGAGCTCGAAATCGCCGCGATTGGCGAAGAAGAAGTCACGCAGCGCGCCCGCATCCACAGCCGGGCCGAAATTGACGGCCAGCGGATAGTCGACCGTCGTCTGGAACTGGCTCAGCAGCAGGTCCGGACCGTCAAAGCCGTCATAGACGAGCGTCGTCGCATCATAGGATTTCTCCCGCGTGCGATACTGAAGGCCGGACTGGATGAAGCCGTAGTAAGAGCCAAAGTTCATCTCGCGACGCGCGTTGAACTCGGCGGACCATTCATCATCCTTGGCGACGCCGTCGAGGAATTCGAGATCATCAAATTCATAAGAGTCCGCGTCGAAATAGGCCTGCTCGGCCCCCGCATCACCAAAGATCACCTGCGGGATCTGGGCGTCAGTGACGTTCACCCCAAAAATGCCCTGGTCGAACTTGGCGCGGAAACCGGAGTCGATCCGGCTCGGCTCGGCTTCCTCGGCGTAGGCGTAGGCCAGCTGTTAGTCGAGGGTCCAGGGACCGGCGAAAGTCTCGCCGCCCACCGCGATGGCGTAGATGGTCTGTTCTTCCAGGCGATCCTTGATGTCGCGATCCACCTCGAACTCGTCACCGGTCGACGCATCAAAGAAAGCGCCATTGCCCGAGGACAGGGCGTCGGCATAGTCCGGATCCTCGAACTTGTTCTCGATCCGGTTGCGGTACTCCTGGTCGGTGAAATCCGAATAGGTCGTGCGCAGGAAGACGTTGGTGCTCTCGCTCAGATCATAGTCGAGGTTAAACACCACGGAGGTGCGCTCACGGGTGATGTCGTAATTGCGATTCTCGAACTCCTCGGGGAACGGCACGCTCTCGTCGGTGTTCCAGGTCCCGTCAACCTCGGCGTTTTCAGAGCCGAAGGACCGCTCCTGATCGGAAATCGACAGCGCCACGCCCAGGCGGTCATTGAAGAACTTGTCGGCAAAGGTCAGCGAGCCGCGATAGCCGTACTCTTCGACCACATCGGCATAGATGCCGCGCAGGCGGAACTGCAGCAGGCGCTCGTCCTGATCCAGACCGGACAGGGTCTCGATCTCGATATTGCCGCCAATGGTGTCGCCCGGCATGTCCGGGGTCAGCGATTTGGAGATGACGATCGAGGACAGCACGTCCGAATCGATCACATCCAGCGGCACCTGACGGTTGTCCGCTTCCGGGGACGGCAGTCGCACGCCGTTCACCGTAGTGGTGTTGAGATTCGGGTCGATGCCGCGGATCGAGACGAAACGGCCCTCGCCCTGGTCGTTGAGCACGTTGATGCCGGCGATCCGACGCGCGGCTTCAGCGACGTTCTCGTCAGGCAGGCGGTCCACCGCGTCAGCAGACAGGACGGAGATCAGTCCGTCCGCGGCGCGCTGGCGGTTCAGCGCACTGGTCAGCTGACCGCGCTGGCCGATGATGAGGATGTTGTCCTCGACCGCCACATCCGCGCCCAGGACGAAATTGGTCTCTACCATGGCGTCCGCGCTGGTCAGCGTCACTTCGCGGGTCTGCGCGTCAGCGCCGAGATAATCGACCACAAGGGTGAAATCGCCGGCCGGCACATTGCCGAGACGGAAGGAGCCGTCGCGCGATGTGCTCACGGTCTGACCGGTTTCGGAAATGCGCACGATCGCGCCTTGCAGGCCCACCGAACCGGTAGCTTCTGTCACGCGGCCCGTGATCTCGCCCGCCTGGGCTGCGCCCGCAACCAGAGCAACGGCAGACACTGCGCCAAGCAATGTGGTGATACGCTTCATCTCGAAATCCCCCATGAACGTGCCGGAATTGAATGCAGAGCGCTCTGATGCGCTCTCCCCGGGGGGCTTATGGAGAGTTGAAGCAACAGTTTCGTGTCGCGGCGAACACCGCTTTGTATCAACTGAATGTATTCAAGATGACACGCGCTGAAGGGCTCTTGTTCCCCCCCTTCAGATGCCGTTATGCAGAGCGAAATTTTCGCTGTTCCGGCTCTGCATCTGGGGGTGCGTCATGCGCGCAACACTATCGACGCTCTTTATTCTGTCACTGGCGAACGGGCTGTCCGCCTGCTCCGAGGCTGAAGGCCCGACCCTGCCTCGCGTGTCGGTTCCGGCCAGTCTTGAAACCGCCGCTGTCGCCGGCGCCGGCGACGCCGCGGACGATCCCGCGTTCTGGCGCGCGCAGGCCCCGGCGCAATCGCGCATTCTGGGCACCGACAAGAAAAGCGGCCTTTATGTCTACACGCTCGACGGCGGCACGGCCCAATACCTGCCCGCAGGCCGCATGAACAATGTCGATGTGCGCTATGGCTTTGAAGCGGGCGCTCAGACGGTGGACATCGCCGTCGCCTCGGACCGCACCAACATCGCCATCGCGGTGTTCTTCATTGACCCCGCCACAGGCGAGGTCAGCCCGGCGCCGGGCGGGGTTCTGCCGCTCGATTTCGTCGATCCGTATGGACTGTGCCTCTATCAGCGACCGACCGACAACGCCCTGTTCGCCTTCGTCACCGAAGACGACACCGGTCGACTGACCCAGGAACGACTCTGGTTCGAAGACGGCGCCATGCGCAGCGAGACCGTGCGCACCTTCGAAATCGGTTCGATCTCGGAAGGGTGCGCCGTCGATGATGCAACGGGAAGGGTCTATATCGCCGAGGAGAACACGGCGGTCTGGGTCTATGACGCGGATCCGGCGACAGGTGACGCCCGCACCTTGCTGGCCGAGGTCAATTCCGACAGCCTCGTCGCCGATGCCGAAGGCGTGGCGCTGTGGCCGCAAGCAAACGCTGCGCCCTGGCTCGTCGTCTCCAGCCAGGGAGACAGCGCCTACGCGGTCTTTGACACCGCGGACAACAGCCTGATCGGGCGCTTCGAGGTGAATGGCGGGGATATTGACCGCACCTCCGAGACGGACGGCATCGATGTTCACGCCCTGCCCCTGCCGGGCCATCCCGAAGGCGTCTTCCTGGCGCAGGACGATGAGGAAGACAGTGGCGGTCAGAACTTCAAAGTCACCGACCTCGCCGCAATCCGGGCCGCGCTGACCCAGGCGCCGCAATAAGCATCAGCCGGGGTGACGACCGCGTCATCCCGGCGTATTTTGCGCTGCGTGTCCCCGTAGCTCAGCAGGATAGAGCATCAGATTCCTAATCTGAGGGCCACTGGTTCGAATCCAGTCGGGGACACCAGTGATTCCTTCGACCTTCGGCGTTTCGAGGGGGCTCTCGCGCCACCAGGCGCACGCAATTGTCGTCTCGACCGGATCTATCGTGAACAAACATTGTCCTGGAGAGCGCGCTGAGCGCCATCTTTAGTTAAAAGTCGGCAATACATTGAGTCTTGTCTGTAATCAGCTGCACGGCAGGCCTATAAACCTCATTGCAACGCTCACCTGATCATTGACGCATACGGTGATCCATTTCCCGCTTTCTTGCGAACGTGTCGCAGCTACAGTGAAAATTCATCAAACCGTTAAATAGTGGCTTTTCAGGTAGACAGGCTCACTCTAGCCTTAGCATGGACAAAAGTTTAGAAACCGGGGGGGTAGAATGGCGATGGGCAATCAAAAACCGGCCTTGCTGCTGGTTGAAGATGACGATCAGGAAGCCTTCCTCTTTGAAAAAATGCTTCGCGAAGAAGCTGGCGCCGCCTCCATTGATCGTGCAGTCAAAGGTGAACAGGCGCTCGAACTGGTCCGCGCCAACCCTCATTACGACTGTGTGGTTCTCGACCTCAAACTGTCCGGTGAAGACGGCGTCTGGGTGCTTGAGCAATTGTCGCAGGATGAGGTGTTGTCTCACATCCCCGTGATCGTCTTCTCCGGCGACACCCAGCGCCTGCAGCAGGCCTGTTCCCGATACGACAACGTGGTTTCATCCGTTCGCAAGCCGGAAACCCTCGAACAGTATCGCGCGGCGCTGACCATTGTGATGGCCATTCTCCAGGCGGCCGTACACGTCGCCTGATCCTGAGCGATAGCGATGCTTGCCCCACGTCCTTAACTGTTTAAGCTTCCGGGAAAATCATCCGGGAGGACAGAGCAGTGGATCTCAACGGTAAAATCGCCATCGTCACCGGCGGAGCCAGCGGCATCGGCAAGGCCTGCGCCAGCGCGTTTCACGCCCAGGGCGCCAGGGTCGTCATCGCCGATCTCAACACAGACGCGGCCGCCAGGGCGGGTTCAGAGTTCGGCGGTTTCGGCCAGGGTGTCGACGTCACTGATGAAGCCGCGTTGGCGCGCCTGATCAATCGGGTCGAACGCGAACTGGGCCCGGTGGACATTTTCATGTCCAATGCCGGCATCGGGGTGTCTGACGGTCCGCTCTGGGGCGCAGGCGACGCTCCCACCCCCGCCTGGGACGCATGCTGGCAAGTCAATGTGATGGCGAGCGTCTACGCCGCCCGCATGCTGGCGAAATCCATGGCCAGCCGCCATGGACACTTCATCATCACAGCCTCCGCCGCCGGCCTTCTCAACCAGATCGGCGACGCCCCCTATTCCGCCACTAAGGCTGCGGCGGTCTCTTTCGCCGAAAGCCTCGCCATCACCCATGGCGATGACGGCCTGAAGGTTCAGTGCCTGTGCCCGGAAGGGGTGAATACGCCGCTGGTGAAGGGCATAGAGGGCGGCGCCCAGGGGCTGAGCGGCTATCTCGAACCCGAGGACGTGGCGCAAACCCTTCTGAAGGCGATGGAAGAGAACCGCTTCATGGTCACCACCCATGAACAGACCGCCGGCTATGCGGCCATGAAGGGCGCTGAGCGTGATCGCTGGGTGGGCGGCATGCGCAAGCTGCGCCGCATGCTGGTCGAAGCCAATAACGGCCGTCCGCTTTAAGACCTTCAGGGGCGGCCTGAGGGCCGCCCTACTCGTTCAGCGCAATGACTCCGCACTGGCCGCCAAAATGACCGGCATGGCCCTGTTTGGCGGCGCGCCTGCAGGAGAAGAAACGGTCTTGCCCGGCAAAGGTGCAGGCCTGGATCCAGCTGATGTTTGCGGCGGGAACGCCGGCCGCCACCAGCTGACGTCGCGCGCCTTCAGACACGTTGAGGCCCGCCCCGCCCTCGGCATCACGCGGCAAGGCCATGCCTTCATCAAGCGGGCCGAACTGGGCTTCGAACTGGGCGAGCACTTCAGGTCCGACGCGATAGTTCTCGGCGCTCACGGCCGGGCCGATCACAGCCTGAAGCGTTTCGGGGCGTGCTCCGTAGGCCTCGGACAGAGCGCTTATGGCTGCCGGGACCACTTTCGCCACCACGCCGCGCCAGCCGGCATGTATGGCGGCGATGGATCGGGTCTCGCGATCATACAGGAGCACCGGGGTGCAATCGGCGGTCTGCGCACACAACGCCAGCCCGGGACGATCGGTGATCAGGGCGTCGCCCTCGCCCGCAGCCCCGTCTTCGGGCGCCGCATCCACCCGGATCACCGTGTCGCCATGCACTTGCCGGGCAAACACAGGACGGGCGCCGATGGCGTCTCCCAGGCGGCGGCGGTTCTCTTGAACCCGCTCCTTCTCGTCGCCGCGCGACCAGGACAGGTTCAAGCTGGCGTACGGCCCCTCGCTCACACCGCCCGTGCGGGTGGTGAAGCCATGACTTACACGCTCATCGCCAAAGCCCTCTGCCCGCAGGATGTCCAGCATGGCGTTACTCCGCAAGAAAGCCGACCCGCCCCCGGCCCAGATCATAGGCGGCGCGGGCCTCGGCCACATCGGTCAAAGTCTGCTCCAGGGCGAACCAGTCATCTCTGTCCGCGATCGGCGCCCAGACCGATTCCATGCGCTCAATCGTCATGTGCACAGGCGCATCCTTGTTGAAATAGGGATGAGACAGGCGCTCCGGCCGCAGCGGCGTCCGCTCCGTCAGCTTGTTCAGGACTGACGCAAACTGATCATCGCGATACAGGGCGCCGCGCTGGGACTGAAGCGCCCGCTCGCGTGAGGCGTCCCCACAGAACCAGTCGAAAAAGAGCGCCTCGAACGGGATCTCGAGCGCGCGGCTGGCGTTCAGAAGGCCGCCCACCAATGCGCTGTCGCTGTCATCCCCCTTTGTCTCCAGCCCCAGGCGATGGTGAAAGGCCGTGACGATCTCACGCTTGTAATGCTCGGGGTAGGTCTCCAACGCGGCGATCAGGGCCTCCCGGTCGCCCACCAGGCTAAGGGCGCCCGCCAGTTGCTGCAGAGCCCAGAACACGCTCTCGGGCTGACGGGCATAGGCGTATAGCCCCTGCTCATCAAAATAGGCGGCGGTGAACCCGGGCTCGAAATGCGGCAGGAAACGCCAAGGCCCATAGTCGAAGCTCTCTCCGGTCACCACCAGATTATCTGTGTTGAGCACGCCGTGCACAAAGCCGGCCGCCATCCATTGCGCGGCCAGGCGGGCCGAGCGCTCCGTCACCGCCCGCAACAGGGCGGCGGCGCGATCCTCGCCCATGTCCGCCGCCTCGGGGACAAGCCGAGTGATCGCGTATTCGACAAGTTCAGCGATGAGATCCGGCCGTTCGAAATAGGCGTGACGCTGAAAGACGCCGAACCGCAGATGGGAATGCTGGAGCCGGGTCATGACGGCGGAGCGCGTCGGAGACGGCTCGTCGCCGCGATGCAGCTGCTCGCCAGTCTCGTAGATCGCGAAGGTCTTGGAGGTGTAAACGCCCAGCGCCTCCAGCATCTCGGACGCCAGCACCTCGCGCACGGCGCCCTTCAAGGTCAGGCGGCCATCGCCAGAGCGAGAATACGGCGTCTGTCCCGAGCCCTTGGTGCCCAAATCGAGCAAGCGATCCTGAGAGTCCCGGAGCTGGGCGAAGAGAAAGCCGCGCCCGTCGCCAATCTGGGGATTGTAGGTGCGGAACTGATGGCCGTGATAGCGAATGGCGCGCGGCTCGGACTGATTGTCCGGCAAGGACTCGAAGCGATGGAAATGCGCCTTGCGCGCCTCTGCATCGAGCCCGTCCAGGCCGACCTCCTGCGCCCAGCGCCCGTTCCACCAGCGCAATTGGTCCTGCGGGAAATCGGCCGGCTGCACCGGATCGGAATACTCATCGCCCAAGGCTGCGAAACGCGGATCGGGACGGTATCGGGAAGTCATGCTCATGCTGCAGAGCTAAGCCGTGCCGCGGCGGCTCACAAGGGCCTGGCTTGAAACGCCCTGTCGAGCGCCTTCGCCGACGCCTCGATCGCGGTGACGCAAGCCGGGAACAGGCGCGACATGTTCAGGAATCCATGCGGCACCATGTTCCAGAGCCTGTACTCTACATGGACGCCCGAAGCGGTCAGACGATCACGATAGGCCGCCCCTTCATCCAGGAGCGGGTCCATCTCGGCCGCCAGGATATAGGCGGGCGGCAATCCTTTGAGGTCCTCCGCCAGCAAGGGAGAAATCCGCACATCCGCCGGATCAGCGTCGCGGATGTAATGCTTGCGGATTTCCTCGAGCGTGAATTCGGACAGAAGCGGCCCTTCCTGCCAGCGCGGGCGGTCCTTCTTTGTCTGCAAGAGCTGCATCAAGGGGTAAAGGAGAAGCTGATAGCTGAGCGCGTCACGACGCTCGCGCGCCACGGTCGCCGCAAGATTCCCCCCGGCTGAATCTCCGCCCACCGCAATGCGGTCAGGGTCGAACCCATATGCGGCGAGTTCGCCAGCCAGCGCCGCATCCATCGCGGCGAAAGCGTCATCAACCGCCGCCGGGAAAGGGTGCTCCGGCGCCAGGCGATAATCGACCGAGCAGATCCGCACGCCCGACACCGCCGCCAAACGCCGGCACAACGGGTCATGGGATTTCAGCGAGCCGACCATGAAGCCGCCGCCATGATAGAAGATCAGACCGGGGCCGTGGTCCGGCTGAGCGCCATAGGGAATATAGATACGGGCGGGACGGGGCCCCTCGCCGCCCGCAAACTCTATATCGTGCACTTCCTCCACAGGCGGAGGGGCGACCTCGACCAGCTCTTCCATCCGGGCCATGGCGTCGCGCATGGCGGTGACGGTTTTGCGAGGGTTGAACAGATCGTTCAGCCCGGCCTGGTTAATCCACGTGTCAAATAGGGATAAATCGCTCATCGCCTAAAGCTGGGTGAGCCGGAGCGTCAGCGCAAGACAAACTCCTGTGTCAGCCGCCTTGTTATTGCATCTGGATGGGGCTTTCACGTCCGATGACGCCGGCCAGCGCATCCTCAATCTCCCAGCGCAACACGCGCCAGGCGTTCGCGCTTTCATCCTCGCCCTTCTGTTCGAGCTCGGTGACCGCCATGTCGGCGTAGTTGAGCGCCATGTCTCCATGACGATCGACGAGCGTGAAGGCAATGGCGCGAATATCAAGCGGGGTGATGCGGGACGGACGTTGGGCAGGCATTGGGCGCTCCTTGAGGGTTCACTC
>NZ_DJIQ01000012.1:36320-74908 GCF_002433705.1 Oceanicaulis sp. UBA6590 | reverse complement strand
GCCGCTCTATCCGCAGTTTTCCACCACCACGACCGGATCGTCCTTCAAGGCCTGGCGAGATGCGGGCGGGCCCGAGGCGCGGGCCATCTGCTGTTATCCCGAGGAAGCGGATTTCATCACGGCGCACGCCCGCCTGATCGAGGCGGAATGGGAGAAGGCGGGCAAGCCCGAGAATACGCGCGTGCTCTATTCGGCCCATGGCCTGCCGGAAACCATCATCAAGAAGGGCGACAGCTATCAATGGCAGGTCGAACAGACGGTGGCGCAGGTGAATGCGCGTCTGCCTGAACACCTGCAAAACCACGAGATCTGCTTCCAGTCGCGCGTCGGCCCGCTCAAATGGATCGGCCCCTCCACCGAAGAGGCGATCGAGCGCGCCTGTCAGGACGACAAGCATATCCTGCTCACCCCGATCGCTTTCGTGTCCGAGCATATCGAGACCCTGGTCGAGCTTGACGAGGAATACGCCGAGCTGGCCGAGGAGCATGGCGCCAGAGGCTATGACCGGGTTCCGGCGCTGGGTGACCAGCCTGACTTCATCGCGGCGCTGGCGCGGGTGACGGTCGATGCGCTAGAGGGGGGGAACGGGCTCAAGCCGCCGCAGGGTCAACCGATCTGCCCGGGCAAGTTCGGCCGCTGCCCCTGTCTTGAAGCGGGTCTGAAACAGGAGAGCGCCGCATGATCGATTTTCTGCTTCCCGGCTCCATCGGTTATCTGGTGGTCAAGAGCCTTCACATCATCGCGGTGATCTTCTGGATGGCGGGCATGCTCTATCTGCCGCGCCTGTTCGTTTATCATCACCAGGCTGTAGCCGGGGGCGAGCTTGAAGGCGCGCTGCTGATCCAGGAACGCAATCTTCTCAAGATCATCGTCAATCCGGCCATGATTGCGGTCTGGCTTCTGGCGATCACCATGATCATCGCCAATCCGGCGCTGTTCGCTCAGGGCTGGTTCCATTTCAAGCTGTTGCTGGTGCTGTTGATGTCCGGCATTCACGGATTTTATGCGGCCAGCGCCAAGAAGTTTGCCAAGGGCGAGCGTCCGCGCACGGAAAAGTTCTGGCGGATCATGAATGAGGGCCCGGCCATCCTGGTGATCCTCATCGTGCTTCTGGCTGTCGTTAAGCCGTTCTGAGCCTCGAAATTCATTGACGTTGAGCGCCGTGCGTGGCAGGGATGAGGGGACTCCTTTGCAAGGATCCCCTCCAACGGCTGCGGGCCGCGCCGACGCCTCGTCTGACAGCGCCCGGGCTAACACCCAATCCCATAGTCGATCCGCGCTGGCCTGGCGCAGTTCGTCGTCTGGTGTTCACCAGGGCCTGAACCGATCAGGTCTTGTGAACCGAGCTGTCTGAGAAACTCATGACTGATACCCCTGAAACCGAGCCGCAGGACGGCAGCGAAACCAAAACCGCTTCGACCCGTCGCATGTCGCTTCAGGAACTGAAGGAAAAGTCGCCCGCAGAGCTGGTGGAGCTGGCTGAAAGCCTCGATATCGAGAACGCCTCCTCCCTGCGCAAGCAGGGCATGATGTTCGCCATCCTCAAGGCGCTGGCCGATGAGGGCGCGGAGATTTCCGGCGGGGGCACGCTGGAAGTGCTGCAGGACGGTTTCGGCTTCCTGCGCGCGCCGGAATCCAACTATCTGCCGGGCCCGGACGACATCTATGTCTCCCCCAGCCAGATCCGTCGCTTCGGTCTGCGCACCGGCGACACCGTGGAAGGCGAGATCCGGGCGCCGCGGGACAATGAGCGTTATTTCGCGCTCCTGAAGGTGTCCTCGATCAATTTCGAGGAGCCCGAGAAATCCCGCCACAAGGTCCATTTTGACAACCTGACCCCGCTCTATCCCGATGAGCGGTTCAACATGGAAATCCAGGACCCGACCAAGAAAGACCGGTCGGGTCGGGTCATCGACATCGTGTCGCCGCTGGGCAAGGGCCAGCGCGCCCTGATCGTGGCGCCGCCCCGGACCGGCAAGACGGTTCTGATGCAGAATGTCGCCCACGCGATCGAGACCAACCATCCCGAATGCTATCTGATGGTGCTGCTGATCGACGAGCGCCCCGAAGAAGTGACCGACATGCAGCGCACGGTGAAGGGCGAGGTCGTGGCCTCCACCTTTGACGAGCCGGCGACGCGTCACGTTCAGGTGGCCGAGATGGTGATCGAGAAGGCCAAGCGCCTCGTCGAGCACAAGCGCGATGTGGTGATCCTTCTGGATTCCATCACGCGTCTGGGCCGCGCCTACAACACCGTGGTGCCGAGCTCCGGCAAGGTGCTGACCGGCGGTGTCGACGCCAACGCCCTGCAACGACCCAAGCGCTTCTTCGGCGCGGCGCGGAATATCGAGGAAGGCGGCAGCCTGACCATCATCTCGACCGCGCTGATCGACACCGGGTCGCGCATGGACGAGGTGATCTTTGAAGAGTTCAAGGGCACCGGCAACTCCGAGATCATTCTCGACCGCAAGGTCGCCGACAAGCGCGTCTTCCCGGCCATCGACATTCTCAAGTCGGGCACCCGGAAGGAAGAGCTTCTGGTGCCCAAGCAGGATCTGCAGAAAACCTATGTGCTGCGCCGGATCCTCAATCCGATGGGCACCCAGGACGCGATCGAATTCCTCTTGTCCAAGCTCAAGGAAACCAAGAACAACGCCGAGTTCTATGACTCCATGAACACCTGATCCTTCAGGCGTTTGAGTGTTTGCGCGGCCGCCCTTCGGGGCGGCCGTTTGCGTTTGGGGCTAGCGTTCCAAGCGTCAGATATGAAAGGATGCTTAAAAGCTAAAGTATCGGGGAGGAAACCCATGTCTGAACCCAATATCACCCTCTATCACGCGCCCATGTCCCGCTCGGTCCGGGTGCGCTGGTGTCTTGAGGAAATGGGTTTGCCGCACACGCTCGAGAATCTCGGTCCGATCACGGCGAACCAGCGCGGCAATATGGGGGGAGAGGCCTTCAAGGCCATCAATCCCATGCAGAAAATCCCCGCCATGACCGATGGCGACCGGGTGATGCTGGAATCGGTCGCCATGGTGGAATACCTCGTCACCAGATACGGCCCGACCGAGCTCGCCGTGACCCCGGACGAACCCGATTATGATCGCTATCTCGAATGGATGCATTTCAGCGAGGGCACCATGTCCATGGCGGTCAATCTGACCCTCGCGCACACCACGCTCCTGCCCGAGGACCAGCGCAATCCGGCGCTCGCCAAATGGGCGCGCGCGGAGCTCGACAAGCAATTCAAGCTGATCGCCGAGCGTGGTCTGGGCGAGGGTCGCGAATATCTGGCCGCGAACCGGTTCACGGCCGCCGATATCGCGCTGGGCTATCTGTTCTACCTGTTGAAGATCGTCAAACAGTTCGACAGCGCGCCGGAGCCGGTGAAAGCCTATTTTGATCGCCTTAAACAGCGCCCCGCCTGGCAACGCGCGAGCGCGGACTGATGGCCCGGCTCCGTCTGTTCTTGCAGCGAGCGTGCGCCTACGGCGTCGATTTCGTTCTTATCGGACTCTACGCACTGGCGCTCTGGGGGGTGGTGCAAGCGCTTGTTCCCGAGCCGCCATCCTCCAAGCTGGCGGGATATGCGATCGCGGTCGTGACCCTGACGGGCCCCGCCATCCTCATTTTCAGCCTTCTGGAAGCGGGTTGGGGCGCAACGCCCGGCAAGGCCCTGATGGGACTTCGCGTGAGGCGGCAGGGTGCGCGGCCGGGGCTGGGCCGCGCACTCGTTCGGAACCTTGGAAAATTCCTGCCCTGGGAAATCGCCCATATCGGGATATGGACCATTCCCGGCCAGCCCTTCGTTGATCCTCCGGGCCTCGTCAATGTCACGCTCTGGACCGTGTCCTATGGTCTTCTGGCGTTACAGATCGGGCTGGTGCTGATCTTCAGGGCCGGTTTTCATGACTGGATGGCCGGTCTGCGTGTTCAGCCAAAGACCCAGGCCTAGCCCTGGGCGGCGGGGCAGGCTTCAAGCAGGGCTCGGGATGCGTCATGGGCGTCGAGCGCCGCCGCAGCCGCAGGAACATCATCGACCGAGATCACCTCGGCGCCGTTCTGATTGAGCAGGGTGTAATCGACCGTGCCGTTCCGCTCGCCGCCGAAATCACCAAAGCTCGTCTCGATCCCAAGATTGGCGAGCACCGCATCCCATTCGGGCTGACCCGTGCCGACGCCCAGCCAGATCGTGGTCAGGCCCAGATCCACGCCGCCCTGTTCAAGGCGCTCGAGATCTTCCGCCGAGCGCGCGCCGGTCGACAGCGCCACATCGGGCAGGATGCCCGACAGGATGATGGCGTCATCAATGGAATAGGTGATGACCACCGCGCGGTCGACAGCATCAGCCGCCACGAGCGCCGCTCCGATCTCGTCAAAGGTCGTATCCTTGAGATCGACCTGGGCGAAGCCGCGGCCATCAAGAAAGGCGAGGGCGTCCGAGAAGGTGGGCACGCCTTCATCGAGCTCATGGCCGTCCACATCCACAAGGCGCAGTTCGGAGATCTGCGCATAGGTCATCTCGTCCACGCGGCCCGTGCCGTTCGTCGTGCGGTCCACGGTGTCGTCATGCATCAGGATGAGCACGCCGTCAGAGGTCTTTGCGACGTCCATCTCCATGAAGAGCGCGCCATCATCGAGCGAGGCCTGCATGGCGCCGATGGAGTTTTCCGCGGCGCCCGCACGATCGCCGGTGCGGTGCGCCTGCAACAAGGTGACGCTCTGCTCGCGCGCGCAATCGAGATAGGCCGGAAGGTCCACACCCGTCAGCCAGAGATCCGCGGCGGCGGTCTGTGCAGGCGGGGCCTGCATGTCCGTCCTTTCGGCGGCCCGGTCGGGAGCGGGCGCTTCCGCAGTACAGGCGGCAAGGGCGAAAAGGCTGACGCCAACAAGGAAACGCATGCGTGTGATCCTATTTCAGGTTCTTATTCAAGAAGTTGAGTGACCGACCATTCGCCAGTTCCGCATCGTCGGCGTCATAATGAGCGCCGCCGGGGCGGGCGAAGGCGTGATCCCGCTCTGGATAATGATGAATCGTGACAAGTCCATGCTTTGACAGCGCATCCATGATCTTTCCCTGCGCCTCGGCGGGCACGAACTCGTCCTTGCCGGCAATATGCAGCATCAGGGGATGAGAAATCCGGCTGGCTTCATCCAGGCGCTCCTGGATATTGACGCCGTAATACCCGACGCAGGCGTCCGCATCCGTGCGACAGGCGGTCAGATAGGCGAGCTGGCCGCCCAGGCAGTATCCCACGGCGCCAACCTTGTCTGCGCCCTCGGCGCGCATCTGGGCGATCGTAGCGGCGACGTCGCGAATGCCGGCGTCCACGTCGAACTTGCCGAACAGCTCGAAGGCCTGGTTCCATTCCTCTTCAGTCTTGTCCGTGATCTGAATGCCGGGCTCGATCCGCCAGAACAGGTCCGGGCAGACGGCGGTGAATCCCTGCGCCGCGTACTCATCGCACAGATCGCGCATGACCTGGTTCACGCCGAAGATCTCCTGCAGGACGATCAACACCGGGCCTTCGCCGGTCTTGTAGGCGGAGAAATCGCCGTCCGGGCCGTGAATGATGATGTCTTGTCCTGCCATGAGAAGTCTCCTTGCGTGTCTGAGCACTCGGCTTTGTCATGCGCTCTGAGGCGGCGTAGACTGAACCTTGAATGCTCCGCGTTCAGCGTGGCGAGACTGAGGCGAGGCCCCCATGAAGGTCAACATCAATATCGAATGCACTCCCGAAGAAGCGCGGACCTTCATGGGTCTGCCGGATGTGACGGGGCTGAACGCCCAGCTGGTCGAAGAGATGGGCAAACGCATGAGCGCCAATATGGACGCGATGGAGCCGGACACCCTGATGCGATCCTGGATGACCATGGGCGGGGAATGGCAGAAGCACGTCATGGGTCTGATGAGCCAGGCTGCCTCCGGCGGGTCATCCAAGTCCGACAAGAGCTGATCTGAAGTCATGAGCGAGACGATCTTTGCACTGGCGAGCGCGCCGGGCCGGTCCGGCGTGGCGGTTATCCGTGTGAGCGGTCCCGAGACGGGGGCGGTTCTGGACGCGGTGGCCGGCTTGCCGCGACCCAAGCCGCGACTTGCCGCCTTGCGCGCCTTCCGGACCGGTGAAGGCGCGGTGATCGACCAGGGTCTGGCGCTGTGGTTCGAGGGACCGGCCAGTTTCACGGGTGAGGATTGCGCCGAGTTTCACGTGCATGGCGGAACCGCCGTGATCGAGGCGATGGCGGAGCGGTTTCTGGAGCAGGGCGTGCGCCCGGCCGAGGCTGGCGAGTTCACCCGCCGCGCCTTCCAGAACGGCAAGATGGATCTCACTGAAGCCGAAGGCCTCGCCGATCTCATTGATGCGGAAACCGAAGGCCAGCGCGAGCAGGCGCTGTCGCAGATGACCGGCGCCTTGCGCAGCCTCTATGAGGACTGGCGCGAGCAATTGATCTCCGTCCTCGCCGCCATCGAAGGCGAGGTGGATTTTCCCGATGAGGAGGATGTGCCCGAGACGCTATCGGAAACGGCGGGGCCGCCGCTCGCAATGCTCAGTGACGCTCTCATTGCCCATCTCGAAGACGGGCGGCGGGGCGAGCGGGTGCGCGAGGGTTTCTCGATTGCCCTCATCGGCGAGCCCAATGCCGGCAAGTCGACGCTTCTGAATGCCCTGGCGCGTCGGGATGCGGCGATTGTCACCGATATTCCGGGCACCACGCGCGATGTGGTGGAAGTGCGGCTCGTGCTCGCGGGCTTCCCTGTAATCGTCGCCGATACCGCGGGTTTGCGGGACGCCGCCGACCAGGTGGAGGCGGAGGGCGTGCGCCGGGCGCTGGACCGGGCGCAGAATGCCGATCTGCGTCTGGGGGTCGTCGATGTTTCACGTGAAACACTTCCGGCCAAACTGCTGGAGACGCTCACGGATGCGGACGCGCTGATCCTGAACAAGATGGATCAGGGCCAAACCCTTCACCTATCGGATGAGCTCGGTATGACCCGCTTCGAGCTGAGCGCGAAGTCCGGGCTGGGTTTGCCAGCGCTGGAAGGCTGGTTGGAAGAGGTTGTGCGAGACCGTCTGAGCCGACGTGAAGCCCCGGCGCTGTCTCGCGCGCGTCACCGTCAGGCGGTGGAGCGCGCGCTCGATCATCTGATGGCGGCGCAGTCGCAATTGGCGCGCGCGCCGGAGCTGGCGGCGAGCGATGTGCATCTGGCGATCAGGGCGCTCGAAAGCCTGACCGGGCGGATCGACGTGGAAGATGTGCTCGACCGGGTGTTCAGCCAGTTCTGCATCGGAAAATAGGCGCCATAATCAGGCCGCGAAATCCGGCTAATCCCTCGACTCCGAATACCGGGCGCCTTATGTAAGCCGCCCCGGCGCGACGCAGCGAACCCGCGCCCGAGAGTTGACCCATGAGACTTGATCAGACCCAAGCCCAGGCCCGGCCCTGGGACGTGATTGTTATCGGCGGCGGCCATGCCGGCTGTGAGGCGGCGAGCGCCTCGGCGCGCCTGGGCGCGCGCACACTGCTGCTGACCCATAAAGCCTCCACGATTGGCGAGATGTCCTGTAACCCCGCCATTGGCGGTCTGGGCAAAGGGCATCTGGTGCGTGAAGTGGATGCGCTGGATGGCGTGATGGGGCGCGTCGCGGACGCATCCGGCATCCAGTTCCGCCTGCTCAATCGCTCCAAGGGCCCGGCGGTGCGCGGCCCGCGCACCCAGTCTGATCGCAAGCTCTATCGTGAAGCCATGCAACAGGCGCTGTCTGAGCAGGCCAATCTCAGCATTGTCGAGGCGGCGGCCGAGGATCTGATCATCGAGAACGGGCGCTGCTGCGGCGTCATTGATGGCGAGGGTCGGGCCTATCGCGCGGGCGCTGTGGTGCTGACCACGGGCACTTTCCTGAAGGGCGTGATCCATCGCGGTCATGAACGCATCCCGGCGGGCCGTCATGGCGAAGCGCCGGCCAATGGCCTGTCTGAAACGCTTTATGGTCTGGGCCTGCGCATGGGCCGTCTGAAGACGGGCACCCCGGCGCGTCTCGACGGCTCGACCATTCATTGGGATCAGCTTGAGATGCAGGCGGCGGACGACATCCCGGTGCCGTTCTCCTTCCTCAATGATGTGATCACAGTCGAACAGATCGCCTGCGGCATCACCCGGACGACGGAAGCGACCCACAAGATCATCGCGGACAATCTGGCTCAGTCGGCGGTTTATGGCGGGGCGATCTCGGGGCGTGGGCCGCGGTATTGCCCCTCGATCGAGGACAAGGTGGTGCGCTTTGCAGACCGCAGCCAGCATCAGGTCTTCCTGGAGCCCGAAGGTCTGGATGACGATACCGTCTATCCCAATGGCATTTCCACCTCGCTGCCCGACGCGGTGCAGGACGCTTTCCTCAAGACCATTCCGGGGCTCGAGGATGTGAAGGTGCGTCGCTATGGCTATGCCATCGAGTATGATTATGTCGATCCGCGCGAACTGAGCGCCGCTCTGGAAGTCAAAGCCATGGCTGGCCTGTTCCTGGCCGGACAGATCAATGGCACGACCGGCTATGAAGAGGCGGCGGCCCAAGGCCTGATGGCGGGCTTCAATGCCGCGCTGAAAGCGTCCGGTTCTGATCCCTTCATCCTCGATCGCTCCGAAGCCTATATCGGGGTGATGATCGACGACCTGATCACCCGCGGCGTCACCGAACCCTATCGCATGTTTACGTCGCGCGCCGAGTATCGTCTCACGCTCCGGGCCGACAATGCGGACCAGCGCCTGACCGACAAAGCGATTGCTCTGGGCGCGGCGAGTGTTTCACGTGAAACATCCTGGCGGCAGCGTCAGGCCGATCTCGCCCGCGCCCGTGAACAGGCGACGACCCTGACCCTGACCCCGGCCGAGGCCAAGCGCCATGGCATCAAGGTCAATGAGGACGGCAAGCGCCGCTCTGTGATGGAGTTGTTGAGCTATCCCGACATCGGCTGGTCCGACATGGTGCGCATCTGGCCGGAGCTCGGCGAGATCAAACCGCGGGTGGCCGAGCAGGTTGAAATTGACGCCGTCTATCATGGCTATCTCGACCGTCAGCAATCGGACATCCTGGCGTTCCGCCGCGATGAGGGCGTGCGCATTCCCGCAGATTTCGATTACGCGCAGGTGGGCGGCCTCTCTAATGAAGTGCGTGAGAAGCTGATCAAGGCGTCTCCCGATACGCTGGGTCAGGCGGCCCGGATCGAGGGCGTGACGCCAGGCGCGCTGACCGCACTTCTGGCCTATCTCAAGCGCCGCCCGGCCGGAGCGCAGACGGCATGAGCGAGGCGGCGTACGGGCCTGAGCAGTTTCAGGCCGAAACCGGTGTTTCACGTGAAACACTGGAGCGGTTCGAGACCTGGCGGCGGCTTCTGGAAGAGACGAGCGCCCACACCAATCTGGTGGGGCGGGGGACGTTGACCGAGTTCTGGCATCGCCATGCGCTCGATAGCTGGCAGGTGTTCGAGTTGATGCCGGAGGCCAGACGCTGGGCGGATCTGGGCGCCGGCGCGGGTTTTCCGGGCCTCGCCATCGCCTTCGCCCTGATGGAGCGTCATGCGGGCGAGGGCCATGTGCTGATGGTGGATTCCGTCGCCAAGAAGATGGCCTTCGTCAATCAGGTCATCCGCGAGACGAAAGCCCCCGCGATTGCGCGTGCCGACCGGGTGGAATCGATCCATCCTGTCCCGGAGGTCGATGTGGTCACCGCACGCGCCATGGCGCCGCTTGGTAAATTACTCGGTTACGTTCATCCATTTGTGGATAAAGGGGCTGTGGCCCTGCTTCCCAAGGGCGCACGCTATAAAGAGGAATTGACCGAGGCGCGGAAAAGCTGGACTTTTGAAGCAGAGGTCTTGCCGAGCCGGACATCGCCCGAGGCCGCTATTCTCAAAATCAGGGGGCTTGCCCGTGTCTGAAGAATCCCGCATCGCGCCGCCCAAGGTCATTGCCGTGGCGAACCAGAAGGGGGGCGTGGGCAAGACCACGACCGCCATCAATCTGGCGACCGCGCTCGCCGCCATCGGTCAACGGGTTGTTGTTCTGGATCTCGATCCCCAGGGCAACGCGTCCACCGGGCTGGGGGTTGCGCGGGCGGATCGCCGGGCGACCTCCTATGACGTTCTGGTGGGTGAGCGCCCGTTGCAGGATGCGCTCATCGATACGGACGTGCCGGGTCTGGCGATCATTCCCTCTGATGTGGATCTGTCCGGCGCCGAGCTCGAATTGTCGGATGCGCCGCGCCGGTCCTATCGCCTGCGCCACGCCATTGATCGTTTCCGCCGGACATTGTCGGGCATGGGCGAGCATTGCGATTACATCCTGATCGATTGCCCGCCTTCGCTGAATCTTCTGACGGTGAACGCCATGACCGCGGCGGATTCCGTGCTGGTGCCGCTGCAGACGGAGTTCTTTGCCCTCGAGGGTCTGACCCAATTGATGCGCACCATCGAGCTGGTGCGGGGCAACCTCAACAAATCCTTGGAAATCCAAGGGGTTGTGCTGACAATGTATGACCGCCGCAACAATCTGTCCTCCCAGGTGGCGGCGGATGTGCGCGAGCATTTCGGCGACAAGGTGTATAACACGGTCATACCGCGCAATGTGCGCGTCTCCGAGGCGCCGAGCTTCGGCAAGCCGGTGCTCCTGTACGATCTCGAATGCGCCGGCGCGCAAGCCTATCTGAAACTGGCCAGTGAAGTGGTCAAACAGGAGCGGCGCGCAGCTGACGCGCTGACCCCCGCATGAGTGCAGACGAACGCAAACCGAGCCGCGGCCTGGGCCGGGGCCTGTCCGCCTTGCTGGGCGAGGGCGAAGAGGCTGAAGCGGTCCGCGCGGACGCCAGCAACGCCCAGCGTGCGTCCGGCAACCGGAATGGGGTCCAGACCCTGCCCATCGAACTGATCGAGCCCAATCCCGATCAGCCGCGAAAGGTGTTCACCGAAAGCGATCTCGCCGAGCTCGCGGACTCCATCGCGACCAAGGGCTTGCTGCAGCCCATCCTGGTCCGTCCGATGCGCGGTGAGACCGAGCGCTACCAGATTGTGGCCGGCGAACGCCGCTGGCGGGCGGCGCAACGCGCCCAGCTGCATGAAGCGCCGTGTCTGGTTCGTGAGCTAACTGATCGCGAAACCTTGGAAATCGCGATCGTCGAGAACGTCCAGCGCGCCGATCTCAACCCGGTTGAAGAGGCTCGCGCCTTCCGCCAGCTGGTGGAGACATTTGGTCATACCCAGGAAGAAGTGGCCAAGGCCGTGGGCAAGTCGCGCGCTCATGTGGCCAACACCCTGCGTCTTCTGGCCATGCCGAAGGCCGTGCTCGCCTATCTTGAAGAGGGCGCCATCACGGCGGGGCACGCCCGCGCCATTGCGACCGCGCCCAATCCCGAAGCGCTGGCCGAACAGATTGTGCGTGAAGGGCTGTCCGTGCGCGCGGCCGAAGCGCTGGCGCGGACTGCGTCGGGCGGTGGAGCCTCTCCCGAGCGCAAGTCGGCCTCCGGTGCGCCTCAGACCAAGGATGCGGACACCCGCGCGTTGGAAGCGGATCTGTCCTCGCGTCTGGGTCTGGCGGTCGAGATCAAGGCGAAGGGCGAGCAGGGCGAGCTGCGCGTGAAGTTCTCCAACCTCGAACAGCTCGACGATGTCTGTCGCCGGCTGAGTCAGATGGGTTCCGGCGCCTTCTAGGCTTCAAAACCCCGCGTGTGAGAGCGTCTGAAGCGTAGATGGATACGCTGTTTCCGATTTCAGGGGCTCTCAGCGCGATATTCTTATAAATAACTGAAAAGAAAAGCTTTATCGACGCGCCTGAGCGGCGGCGCGAGACAGGCGCAGGATCAGGTCGCCGACAATGGCCTCGGCGGGTGCGCCCGAGCGTTTCACCGCGCGTTCGGCGTCAAAGGCGTATTTGCGCGCCTGGTCGAGCCGCCGTCCGGTCCAGAGCTTGGCCGAGCGTTTGAACTGGTCTGCCGGAGGTCCGAAGCGCGGCGCGCCCGCGCGCGCCAGGGCGCCGGCATCACCGCCGCCCGAATGGAAGGTGTCGAACTGATCGATCCGACGCTGAAGCCCGCGCAGCACGCCGACGGGATTGAGGCCGGCTGACAAGCCCCGCGCATAGGCGGCGTCCGCCGCGCGAATGTCGCCGCCCAGGGCCGGGTCGAGGATCTGCTCCATGGCCGCTTCTGAGCCCACCGCTGAGATGTCGGCGATATCCTGACGGGTGATCACATCGTCCTGGCCCTCGCGCTGATCGGCGAGACCCTTATAGAGGATCAGCTTGTCGATCTCGCTGCGCGCCAGGGCGCGATCGCCTTCCAGAAACGGAGCCAGCATGGCGCGCGCCTCGGGCTCGAGAGTCAGGTGCTCCGCCCGGAACATGTCTTCGGCCAGCGTGATGAGATCACGCGCCGTATCCGCATAACAGGGCGCGGCGAGCGTGCGTTTGCCATCCTCGGCCGCCTTGCGCAGCTTGGACGTCTTCTTCAGATCACCCGATTCAATGACCAAGGTTGCTTCAGAGGGCGTAACCCCCTCATCCACTTCCGCAATCAGCTTCGCGACAGGTGCGGAATCCCCGGAAAGCCGCAAGCGCACGAGCCGCGGGTCACGCGTGAGCGACAGGGCGGCGAGGGCGTCGGCCAGGGCGGCCGGATCCGCCTTTATGTCTTCATCGGTGAGACGCGTGACAGAGAAAGGATCGTCGGGATCCTTCACCAGCGCTTTTGACAGCGTGTCGGCGCGCTCGCGCACCATGCCGCCGTCCGGTCCGTAAATGAGATAGACCGTGTAGGAGCCGTCAGGCTGGGCAAGCGCCCGGTCCGCATCCCGGGTCTTGAGTTTCACCGCGCTGAATTCGCTTCGCGCTGACGCAGCGCAACGGCGATCTCCCGCACCAGCCGTTCCGCCATGGCCTCGGAGGCCTGTTCCTCAGCGTTCGAGGCGCCAGATACGAGGGTGTAGGGGTCAGATCCGGCGTCGAAGAGCGATTCCTCGCGCAGCCGACCTTCGGCGATGACGGCGCCGGTCGCATCCGTCAGCGTGTAATCGGTCGTGATGACCAGCGCATACTGACGTGCAATGCCCGTAGCGCTCAGGCCCAGCGAACGTTGCGCCGTCTCATTGGCGAGCGTCAGGCGAAACGGACTGCGGCCATCGCCCAGGAAGTCGCGCAGGGCGTCCTCGATGAGATAATCCACGCGATCCTGTCCGCGACTGATCTCGACACCGGGGAGCTGATTGAAGCCTGCGCCGCCATAGAGCGGCTGGAAGCCGCACGCGGACAGACCCACCAGGGCCGCCGCGAGGACGCCGGTGCGAATCAGGGAAGGGCGCAGGGACAGCATGGACCGTGCCTAGTCCTGGATGGTCTGGATGCGCAGCTGGCGCGCGCGCGTCAGAATGGCGTTCTCGACCTGGATGCGCGTTGCGGGATCAACCTCGGCATCGGCCCAGTCGCCGGCTTCGGTGCGGACCTGCTTGAACAGCTGAACCGACAGGGCGTCCGCGCGCAGGCGCGTATCGAGAATGTAGACGGTCGCTTTGAAGCGCTCGTTCTGGATTTCCGGGTTGGCGTACCAGTCCGTGATGATCACGCCGCCGAACGGGTCCACTTCGGACAGCGGCATGAAGGACAACACTTCCAGGGAGGACCGCCACAGGAAGCTGTTCACGCCGATGCCGGCTTCGGGCGCATCGCTGACCTGGCCGCCGCCGCCGAACACGCCGCCGAGCAGCCCGCGATCCTGGGAATTGTCCCCGCGCGAGGCGCAAGCAGCCAGGCTGAGAATACAGGCGGTGACGGCGAACGGAGTGATCAAACGGCGAAACAACATTTAGGCGGCTCCCGGCCAAGCGGTTCTGCGCCGGGTTCCGGCGCGTCTTTGTCTTATTGCTCTATAGCATGCCGGTGCAGGGACGCCAGTCTTGAGGCTGGCGCTCTGTATGGAACAGCTGTTGTTTTCATGTCACAAATAATCAGTTCTGCGGCCAGACCGGCGCCGTCAGCTTGACGGTTCGGGGCTGATAGTCGGAGAAAACAAGGGCACGTCCGGGGGGACGGGGCCGTTCGGCGAGGCCACGAGTTATGACCTGTTTCCGTAAGACGCTGATATCATGCGTCTTCTCAGGCGGGCTCGTGGCCGCGCCGACAGCAGCCTGGGGCCAGGACGCATCATGGCGTCCCAGTTTTCTCACTCAGACCGAAGTCGAATTCGAAGCCGATCTCGATCTGTTGATCGGCGTTGGGGCGTCACAGGCGCCGCGTGATGTTCCGTACGCAGACATGCGGTTGCAGGGCTCGTCTGAGACGCTGACCGACCAGGGCTGGCGATATGGCGTTGAGGGGCAGGTGCGTCTGACCACGGGCGACGGCCGTCGCGGCCTGGCGCGACCGGGTCTGACAGGTCCGGTACGAAACGGTCTGCCGGTCACCGGGCTTCTGACAGGATTATCGGCGGATCCGGGTCTGGATGCGTCCAGTTCGCGTCTCTTTGTCGATAAAGCGCAGATTTACCTGCAAACCCGCTTGGTGAAACTGCGGGCCGGACCCGGGGAGACCGCTGCGGTTCAGGAAGCGTCCCGACCGCTCCATGCCTTTCGCCTCACGCGCGCCCAGGGCGGGGTGATCGATCCGACTGGCCTCAATCTCGCCGATACCTCGCTCACCCTGGCGGAGGGCGCGGCGGGATTGTCGGTCCAGAGCCAGCGCATTGTCGGGCTCAGACTGTCCGCCTCCTTTGCGCCGGACGCGGATCCGTGCGCCCAGCAGTGTCATCCCGCGGGAGCGCAGGTATTGCGTGCGGATCTGGGTTCAGTCTGGTCTCTCGCGGCGAGTTTTGACCGACGTATTCCGACATCCGGCGTGCGCTGGAGCGCTTCGCTCGGTTACGAGACGGCCCGCGCGGACGACCTGATGGGGCTCTCCTTTGACGATCCCTGGCTGGTCCGCGCCGATCTGGTTCGCGAGGCGGGGGACCTGACGGTCAACCTCTCCGGTCTGACCGGGTCTGACGGCTATTTGGGCGCCGATTACGACAGCCTGGGCCTGAACATCGCCTATGAGCAGGGCGACTGGGTTTACGGGCTGGAGCTGGGGTATGGCCAGAGTGATCTGGTGCAGACCCGGACCCGAAGCGTCCAGCTAGGCGCGTCACGACTGGTCGGCGCGCGCGGCGTACTGGGACTGGCGATCCTGCATGTGGAGGAAAACCGGCCCGGCGCGGATCAGGATGCGCTCCAACTCCTTGTGGAGACAGGGTTGCGTTTTTGACACGCCCACGACCGATTGTGCGGGATCAGCGCTTGGGGCGCCTTACAAGCGTCATAAGGCTGGGCTATATCTGATCGTGAACTTGTCTGGATGGGCTCATGCGTATCAACACGCTTCTTGCGACACTGCTGTGCACCGGCGCGCTCTGCGCCGGCGGTTCGGCGTATGCGCAGGAATCCGCCCAGGACAATGCGTTCGCGCTGACGGGCGGGGCCAGCCTCGCTCCGGTGCTGGAGCCCTTCACCTTGTCCTTGCGCGGCTTTGACGCCCCGGGCGAAACGGCGGAAGCGGCCCGGACCAATGTCAGCACGCCCGCGCGTCCGGTCCTCATCGAAGATCGCGGCTCCGCGTCGGCTCTGCCCTGGTATGAGCGTTTCACGCTGGCGCCGTCCGAAACCCGTTCGGTCTGGGCTCAGCCGTCTGACGAATTCCACCTGCAGGCCGGCGATCGCTGGGGCGTGACCCTGGGTTATGTGGCTCCGGCTCGCGGCGCGCAGGGCGTTGATCTTGAAGACTTCAGCGCGGGCGCATTCTACGAGTTCTCCGAGCATTTCCGCTTTGGCGGTGAAGTCCGCTTCACCTCGCCCGAAGAGCAGGTCTTTGGCGAGGATGGCCAGGACAAGGCTCCGGAAATCCGGTTTGAGTCCGCGTTCCGCTTCTAGGCGGTCACCGGCTCACGGTCAGGGCTCCGACAGCGCCCGCTCCTGAAATTCCCAGATTTTCCAGTCGCCTGATCGTGCGGGACGTCATGCCGCCCAGAGCATAGACCGGCAGCGTGCTGCGCGCGGCATGGGCCGCCAGTCTGAACGGTCCCATGGGCCGTGTCGCGCTGGGGCTGTTCGACGGGAAAACGGTTGAAACAAAAGCGAGATCGGCAAGGCGCCCGGCTCGGCGCAGGGCTTGGGGCGAATGGGCACTGGTTGACACCAGCCCTTGGGTTCGTCGGACATTCGCGCCTGTCAGCAGGCGTTCGGGCCAATGAACGCCATCCGCCCCGGCCTGTCTCGCCAGATCGGGATCTGCAGAGATCAGGCACAGCCCGCCCGCCTGATGTCGCAGCCTCACCACATCATCCGCCTGCTGGCGGATCTCCGGCTTGCCGAAGGTGCGAAGAATGAGGCCGACCCCGGCCGGAAGAGCATGCGCCAGCGCCATCAGATCCGGGGTGCGATCGGGATCGCTGAGGCAGAAGAGGGCCGGCAAAGGGCCGCGCGACCCTTCGAGCCGTGCAGCCCGACTTGCCAGCCGGGCAGTATCGTCATACCCCCTCATTCCCATGACAGACCTTTATCCCACTTCCCCGGACGGCGTCGCCGCCGCGCGCGCCGAGATTTTGAACCGGATCGCCAGAGCGGCCAAGCAGGCCGGGCGGTCCGCTGACGATATTGATCTGGTCGCGGTCTCCAAGGTGCAGCCTGACGATCGGGTGGACGCCATGCTGGCCGCCGGGCAGCGCATTTTTGGCGAGAACCGGGTACAGGAAGCGCAAAAGCGCTGGGCAGGCCGTCGCGAGACCTATCCGGACCTGCAATTGCGTCTGATCGGGCCGCTGCAGTCGAACAAGGCGGACGATGCCTGCGCCCTGTTTGACGTCATCGAGACGCTGGACCGGGAAAAGCTTGCAGGGGCGCTGGTGAAGGCCATGGAGAAGACCGGGCGTCGCCCCGCGCTCTATGTGCAGGTCAATACCGGCGATGAACCCCAGAAGGCGGGGCTGGCGGTCAATGAATGCGTGGAATTCGTGCGCCATTGTCGACGCGATCTTGATCTGCCCGTTGAAGGCCTGATGTGCATTCCGCCGGTGGAGGAGCCCGCCGCGCCGCACTTCGCCCTGCTGGCCAAGCTGGCCGCCCGGGCGGATGTCGCCCGGCTCTCCATGGGAATGAGTTCGGATTTCGAACTGGGCGTGCAGCTGGGCGCGACCTCGGTGCGAGTGGGATCCGCCCTGTTTGGCGAACGGGAGGCGCGCTAGGGCGCGATCTCGATCCAGTCCTGCGACGTCAAGCGTCCGACCAGCTCGATCAGTCGGGACCGCTCGATCGCCACGCACCCCTCGGTGGGTTTGAAGTCCGGCGAGGCGCAGTGCAGGAAGATGGCGGACCCGAGTCCCGGCCGGGGCGGGTCATCATTATGGCCCAGGACCACCACAAGGTCGTACAGACCGTCCTCGCGCGTCATGGTTTCACAAGAGGCCGGATAGGGCAGGCGCACGGGCTGGTTATAGGCCGGGTCGTCGGGCGCATCGCACCAGCCGTCATCGGAGCGGATGGGATCGATCACAAGAGAGGTCTCGGGCCGGTCGAGGCGATCGGCGCGCCAATAGGCGCGCCGGACCCGCCAGCATCCCAGCGGACTCATGCCGTCCCCTTCGGTCTTGTCCTGGGCTGCAATCACGCCGGAGCGACCGATCGCGCACGTCGCCGTGAAGTCGGATCCTTGAAGCTGTTTGCGGCTGGCGCTGGCGACATAAACCGTCATGGCGAGGTCCGGCGGGCTTAGGGGAAACCCCTTACATGTAACATTCGCCGCGAACCGTGCGGGGTCGGCGACGGAGACTTCTGCACCTTGGGAGCAAGGCGTTGAGGGTCTCCGGTCGCCTCCCCCACCACGGCGGGCGGCCTCACGAAAAAATTCGCGAGGCTCACAAAGCCGTCAGGCAAGTTTCACGCCGTTTGGAGTACATCGGTTTTGCAACGAGATTGCGCGTTTGCCATTGCGCAATCGGGTGCGGACAGGCAAGGCTTGCCGGTAGACTTCGACCGGTGGGCACAGTTTGTCAGGCCGCCCGACTGGAGACAGACCCATGACGAACAAGAAGACGATCCTGCTGGTTGATGACGATGATGACCTGCGCGAGGCGCTGGCCGAGCAATTCGGATTTGAGGACGATTTCAACGTCCTGACCGCCAATGCGGCGAAGCCGGGCATGGAGCTCGCCCGGTCCGAGCCCGTGGACATCATCATTTTTGACGTCGGACTGCCGGACATGGACGGACGCGAGGCGTGCCGTCATCTGCGCAAGGACGGCGTGAGCACCCCCATCCTCCTCCTGACGGCCCAGTCCGGCGATGCCGACCATGTTCTGGGGCTGCGCTCGGGCGCTGATGACTTCCTGGCCAAGCCGATCAGCTTTGTGGTGCTGCTCGAGCGGGTGCAATCCCAGCTGCGTCGTCACCAGCAAAGCGAGGATGCGGTGCTCCAGGTCGGGCCCTACCGGTTCAAGCCGTCCATGAAGATCCTGATCGACGCAGAGGATCGCAAGACCCGGCTGACCGAGAAAGAAACCAATATTCTCAAATACCTCTACCGTGCCGGTGGTCAGCCTGTGGCGCGGGAGGAGTTGCTCGATCAGGTCTGGGGCTATCACCGCGAGGCCAATACCCACACGCTGGAAACCCATGTCTATCGCCTGCGTCAGAAGATCGAGACCGATCCCCAGCACGCGCGTCTGCTGATCACCGAGAGCGGCGGCTACCGGCTGCAGATGTAGGCCTTTGCCGCCTGGGATTTCGGAGAGCGCCAGCGCCCTTTCAGGGGTCTGGCGTTTTCTATTTGAGAAAGCATTTCAGTAGTATGCGCTGAATGAGCGGCTTAAAACCCCAAAGGTTATGTGTATATAAAATACCTTGAGGGGGCGGTGGTTTAGATTGCATCACCCTTGGCGATACATGGGGGGTAATCGTTGATACAGACTCAGGAGACGCAGCTGGCTCAGCTGTTGACCGCGTTCAGGCGCCAGACCGGCGCCAAGCAGGCGGCGGTTGCTGACAGTCTGGGGATCAGTCAGGCCTATTATTCCCGGATCGAGTCCGGGTCGAAACAGCCATCCTTGCACTTGCATGCGAAGATCCTTCGCCTGCTTGAGGAAAACCGGTACCGGTCGTGCTTTGAGCAATGGCGTCTCGCGGTCCGGACGGCGCCGACCAGCGTGAGCCTGATCCGCGCTCGCGGCGAGGGAATAGAACTGATCGAGTGTTCACAGGGCTTTCGCTCAAATGGCGGACTCTACGGGATGCTGGAGAGCGGAGAGCGCATAGACGGCATGCTTGGCGCGGATGCCGACAGGCATTTCGCGCGCCTGAGGGATGAAGGCGCGTTTGAAGGCCGCATCCTGTTGGTGGAGACCGTGTGGAAGGCTGAGTTGCCGACAGGCCCGCGGTATTATCAGGCCATGTCCACCACCATCCCGGATGATCTGGGCGGCACGGCGCTGCATAGCCATCATCTGGAGATCGGTCAGAATGACTATGATGACGCCAGGCGGAACAAACTGACCTTCAGGATCCTCAAGCGTTAGGCGTATCGAGACCGGCTTCGGCGATGACGCCATACCGGCGCAAGACCTGACCGCGATGGATGATGTGTTCAACCGTGGCGGTTTCGAAATCCATCTGGAGCGGTTCCGACGGAGGCAGGAAGGCGCGGGCTGCAAATCCGACGGACCAGTCCTGGAAGGTGCGCACCGCGATCCGGCACGAATGTCTCAGGCGGACGTCAAAGTGACGCTTGTCCTGGCGGATGCGCTCGAAGGTTTCATGCACGCTCTCATGCGGTCCTTCAATGATCTGGAAGAAGCGGTTCACCTCGACGCCCAGAATGCCGCTGATCTGGTGGCGCGCATTATGATCGCGTCCGGCCCGCACGATTTCGCCCAGAGGCCCGGTCAGCCAGCCGGCCCGGACGGGAAAGGCCGGATAGGATGTATAGATCAGCTGGGTCAGCATCATGACGTCCCCGTGCGGGGGCTGCGGATCGAGGCGAGGAAGCGATCAACGGAGTGAGACAGGTCAGCAGAGCATGACTGCACCTGTGCAGACGCCTCCGTCATGGCCTCGACAGAGGAGGATGCATCCCGCGTGGATTGCTCCATCTCCGAGGCGGCGGCCGCGACCGCTTCATTGCCCAGGGCGGCGCTGGTGGAGCTGCGGGTAATTTCAGCGGTGGCGCTGGCCTGTTCCTCCACCGCTGCGCTGATGCCCATGGACGCCTCGGCGATCCTGGAGATGGTGTCCCTGATCTGGGCCATGGCGTCCACGACGGCCTGCGTGGCCGACTGGATGGCGTTGATCTCGCCCCCGATCTCATCGGTCGCGCGCGCAGTCTGGTTGGCGAGGGTCTTCACCTCCTGGGCGACGACTGCGAATCCCTTTCCGGCCTCGCCGGCGCGTGCGCTTTCAATCGTGGCGTTCAAGGCCAGCAGATTGGTCTGCTCTGCAATCTGCTGGATCAGCGTGACCACCCCGCCGATTTGCGCGGCGGCGTGGCTGAGGCGTTCGATATCCTGGGCGGCGGAGCTGGCGAGCGTTTCCGCGTCACGCGCGATATCGGTCTGGGCATGGGCGCGCTGGGCGATCTCGCCCGTGGCGGCCTGCATCTGTTCGGAAGCGGCGGCGACCGAGCGAACGCTTTGAGCTGAATTCTCTGCGCCCGAAGCCGCCTTCACGGCGCGTTCGAGCGTAACCTCGACGGTCCTTGTCACCTTGCCGGACGCCGTGCCGATGGTCTCGGAGACCGTCTGCAAGCTTCCCGTCACCTGGCCGACGCTGCGTTCGAACTCGGTCGCGATCGCATCCCGCTCTCGTGAGGCATTGGCCTCGGTCTCTTCCAGGTACAGCGAGACGGCAAGCTCCATGTCCAGGAAGATCGCCTTGACCAGAGCATCGAGTTTACGCGCGAGCAGTCTGGAATTGCGACCGCCAAACCGGGCCAGGCCAGCTTGGTCTGGCAGTGCGACCGCACGGATCAGGGCAGAGGCGAGATGGGCGTATCCGCCGATATAATATCGCGGTTCGAGACCCAGCCGGCTGTGGGCGAGCCCAATCTTGCGCACGCTTTCGAAATAGGCGCTGTCATAACGACCCGAAACGATCGACATCCAGTGCGCCTTCTGACGATCCCGGGCGGCAAGCATATGGTCGTCGTCGCGGAAAAATCGCCGGGTCGCCGGAGTCGCGCCAATGACGTCATAAAACGCGGACAATGCGTCTGGCAGTGCGTGTTCAATCACAGGCGTACATAGCGCCAGCGCGTCGCGCACCTGCGGGTCAAAACCCAGAAAATCCAGACGTTCAATACGATCTTGCGTCTTCATGTTTCTCTCCCCAGTCGGTCAGACTGTTGAGAGATTCAGGGCGTCCGTAACGGTAATTCATATGCATATTAGGCATATGATATAACCGACGGAGCCAATTTTATAAAATTATAACAGGCAATTAGCCCAGGCGCAGGGTGACCGGGGCATGGTCTGACGGCTTTTCCCAGTCCCGAGCGTTATCCCAGATCCTGAAGCTGTCGCGGCCGTCCTTGAGGGCGGCGTCCTTCAGGGCCGGGCTGACCCAGATATGATCGAGACGCCGGCCCCGATTGGAAGCGCGCCAGTCCTTGCTGCGATAGCTCCACCAGGTGAAGAGCTTCTCCGGTTCGTCGATCAGTTCACGGGCCACGTCGATATACTCGCCGGCCTCAAGCCAGGCGTTCAGCGCCTCCACCTCGACCGGGGTATGGGAGACTACTTTGAGAAGCTGCTTGTGGGACCACACATCGTGTTCGCGCGGGGCGATGTTGAAATCGCCCACCAGCACGAGCGGCGCGTTTTCCTTGGCGCGATCCGCCGCATAACCCTTCAGGCGCTCGAGGAATTCAAGCTTGTGCGCGAAGCGCGGATTGATCTCCGGGTCCGGCTCGTCGCCGCCCGCGGGAATGTAATAGTTCTGAAGCTCCACGCCGTTGACCCGGACCCGCTGGAAACGCGCCTCCCCACGCGGGCAGAGCTTGTCCTGATCGAGCGGCTCGATGGGCGTGCGCGAGGCGATGGCGACGCCATGCAGGCCCTTCTGACCGACGATATGCAGATGGGGGAAGCCCATCTCCTCGAATTCCTTGCGGGGGAACTGGTCGGGCAGACACTTGATCTCCTGCAGGGCGATCACGTCAGGCTGGGCCTCCTTCACGAAACTCGCCACATGAGGCGCGCGCAGACGGACAGAATTGATGTTCCAGGTGGCGAGCGTGAACGGGGTCATGGGCAATCCTGAGTGAAGAACGGTCAGCGAGATCAGAGAATGTTGTAGGTGGCGCCGGCGACGCCGACCGGCCAGCGGCCGCGCACATAGAGCCGCCAGCGGGCGAGGAAGGGGTGGGGCGGCTCGTCATCCTCGGCTTCCGCCAGCAGCACCAGAACCGCGCCATGGGCGGCCTGGACCAGCCCGCCGGCGGCGGCGTTGATCACCGCTTCATCATACATGTCGTCCATCGAGGCGCTGGCCTCGGCGGCCTGTTTGGCGAGTTCGCCGATCTTGGAGGCGACCAGCGTCAGGGCCGCTTGCAGCGCCTGTTCGTCCAGCCGCTCAAGCGCGCGTTCGACCAGAGCGGCGCGCTGCATCTCCTCGGCCTCCCAGGCCCAGGGATCGCGATCAAGCGTTTCGGCGGCGGCGATGGCGTCGGACCAGTCGCCCATTTCCGCCGGTTCCGCCTCGGGAATGCCCAGACCATCGAGATAGGCGCGCGCCAGTGCGATCTCGCGCGAATCCAGCGGTTCGCCCAGGCGCGAGAAGAAGGCCGGATCGCCCACCGATTCGGCAAAGGCGCGGGCCTTGTACAGAAGCGGGATTTCTTCAAGCAGGCGCGCGATCTCGTCTTCGGCGCCGGCTGAGTCAGACGGGGAGGGATCAAAATCGGTCATGACCCCTGTTTAACCCGGCTGAAGCGGGAGCGACAGGGAGCGGTGTAGCGCGATCGTGGAATAAAGAACGCCCGGCGACCTGGGGTGAAGTCGCCGGGCGTTTTGCCTCGCGCTCATCAGGGACGGAGCGCCGTCATGACGCTGGGGGGAACGTCATGACATCCTGAAGCGTCGGGGGGACGGCGCGCTATCAGGAGCAGCCCTCAGCTGCAGGTGTAAGAATGCCACAAAATCCAAGAAAAGCGAATTAAAAAGTTGAAAGGCCTTGTGCGTGATATTTGTGCATCACGCAACTGTGATCCGGGTTATCCCGCAACACTCTGCTCGCCGCCCGGGGCCGCAAAGGCTTCCAGCTCCGCGAACGGCATGGGACGACCGAACAGATAACCTTGGGCCAGGGTCGCGCCCAGGGCGCGCAGCGCGCGATACTGGTCGTTGGTTTCCACGCCTTCGGCCACGGTTTTCAGCTTGAGTGATTTGGCCATCGCCAGAATGGTCTCAACCACGATGCGCGCATGCTCGTCCTGGCTCATGTCGCGGACAAAGCTCTGGTCGATCTTGAAGACATCGAACGGCATGCGCGTCAGATAGGACAGCGAGGAGTGGCCGGTGCCGAAATCGTCAATGGCGAAGGTGACCCCGAGACGACGCAGCGGTTCGATCTGCTCGATCACGCGTTCAGGCTCGCGCATGGCGGTGGATTCCGTCAGCTCCAGCTCGAGAAGCTCTGGCGGCAGGCCGGAATCCTGCAAGGCTTCGAGCACGGTCTGGGAGAAGCCTTCGCTTTCGAACTGCATGGCCGAGACATTGACCGCGACCGGAATATTCATGCCGCGCTCGTGCAGGATCTGCGCTTCGTGACAGGCGCGACGCAGCACCCAGTCGCCGATTTCCCCGATCAGACCGCATTCCTCGGCCGCCTGGATGAAGGCGCCCGGCGACAGAAGGCCCGCCGTCGGGTGACGCCAGCGCACCAGCGCCTCGGCGCCGGCGATGGAGCCGTCCACCATGGAGACCTTGGGCTGGTAGAACACCACCAGCTGGTCGTCGCGCACCGCTTCGCGCAGCTCGTTCTCGAGCACCAGACGCTCGAAGGCGCTCTGGTTCATGGAGCTTTCGAAGAATTCGCAGGCATTGCCGCCGGCGCGCTTGACCGAGGCCATGGCGAGATCCGCGTGGCGCAGCAGGGTTTCCGGATCAGAACCGTCGCGCGGGAAGCAGGCGATGCCGGCAGAGATGCCGAGGAAGACCTGGTGCCCGGAAATCTCGAACGGGCGGCGTACGGAATCCACGATGCGGCGCGCCAGGCGTGCGGCGTCCGCGCTGTCGCGCAGGCGCGGCAGCAATACGGTGAATTCATCCCCGCCCAGACGGGCGACCATGGACGGTTCCTTGGTCAGCTCGCCCTGGGACAAATCCCAGCCGCGCACGGCTTCGCGCAGGCGGCGGCCCACCGCTTCAAGCAGGCGGTCGCCTTCGCCAATGCCTAGGGAGTCGTTGACGCGTTTGAAACGGTCGAGATCGAGGAACAGGATAGCGCCCTGTTCACCGGATTCAGTGGCTTCCCGGGCGACGCGCTCGACTTCCTTGCGGAAGCGTTCGCGGTTGGGCAGCTCGGTGATCATGTCCACATAGGCAAGGCGGTGGACGCGTTTCACAGAGGCGTCGAGCCGCGCGAACATGCGGTTGAAGGCGTTCGCCAGCACTTCCAGTTCATCGCCGGTATTCACCTCGATGCGCAGGTCCAGCTTGCGCGAGGAGGCGAGACGGGCGGCTTCGGTCAGGCGGCGCACCGGACCCAGCGCCTTGCGGACGATCAGCGCGACCACCGGCAGGAAGATGATCAGGGCGACCGCGGCGATGATGACCTGGCGCGTGATGATGTCGATGGCCGGCGTGACGACGGCGGACATGGGCACGGTGGCGACGACAGCGCCGATCAGGCGGCCATTGTAGAAAACCGGTTCGGCCACGCGGATCTCGTCGCCCACCATCTCGACCCGGGTATCCACCGCGCCGACGGCGGACTGGACCAGATGATCGGCGGCGCGATCGCCGATTTCATAGGGCACGTCGCCATAGGAGGCGATGACGCGGCGATTGACGTTGGCCACATAGACCGAGCTGACATCGTCGCGCTCGCCAAAATCCGTCAGAAGGCGATTGGTCAGACCTTCCATGTCGCTGACGGCAATGGCGTTGGCGGCTGTGGTGGTGAACAGTTCGGTGATCAGTTCGGCGTGGACCAGGCCGGCGGCCTTGTTGTCCTGAGCCTTGAGCTGGTATTCGACGGCCATGAGCGCAGTCGTGGCGACGACGAGGATCACCCCGCAAAGCAGAGTGAATTTCATCACCAGAGATCGCATCACTCTGGAAATTGCATGTCGGATCGGCGCCATCAGGACCCCAGCTGCAGGCGAAAGGCGTGCGGAATGCACACGAGACACCGTGAGCCTGAACTGATGTGCTAAAAATCAGGTTAAGGACGGACTGAAAAACAAAAAGGACCCTGCAACAGCAGAGTCCTTGATGAATCTTTCGAAGATTTTGGCGTCCGATTTCAGGTTCGGAACTAATCCAGTGAGACGCCTTTGCTCGCGGCCAGCTCCTTGAGGGAGACCAGCGGCCGCGCGCCCATATGGGAGATCACTTCCGCCGCCGCGATCACGCCCAGCCGGCCACAGGTGTAAAGGTCCGCCCCACGCGAATACCCCGCCAGGAAGCCGGCGGCGAACTGGTCGCCTGCGCCCGTGGTGTCCACCACATGCTCGACGGGGTCGGCGTCCACACGCACTTCCTCGTCGCCGGACACGATCACGGCGCCCTTTTCGGAGCGGGTAATGGCGGCGACGCGGGTTTCGGCGCGGACCTTGGCGAGTGCGGTCTCGAAATCGTCGACCTCATAGAGCGCCTTGATCTCGGCCTCGTTGGCGAACAGCACGTCGATATGGTTCTTCACCAGATGGCGGAAGCTGTCGCGGTGACGATCCACGCAGAACAGGTCCGACAGGGTCAGCGCGACGCGGCGGTCGGCGGCCTGGGCGATTTCCGACGCGCGGACGAACGCCGCTTTGGCTTCCGGGCGGTCAAACAGATAGCCCTCGAGGAAGGTGACGGTGGCGGACTTGACGAGATCGGCGTTGATATCGTCCTCATCCATCATCGTGGACGCGCCCAGGAAGGTGTTCATCGCCCGACGCGCATCGGCGGGCACGGCGATCAGGCAGCGCGCCGTGGACGGGCCGTCTTTCAGAGGCTTGGTGTCGTAATGCACGCCGATCGAGCGCAGGTCATGGGCGAACACTTCGCCCAGCTGGTCATCGGCGACCTTGCCGATATAGGCGCCGCGAACGCCCAGGCTCGCCACGCCGGCCAGCGAGTTCGCCGCCGAGCCGCCCGAGATTTCCTGCGCCGGCGGGAAGGCTTCATACAGCGCTTCGGCCCGCTCCTCGTCGATCAGCAGCATGGCGTCCTTGGCGAGGCCGTGCTGTTCGATGAAGGCGTCGTCCACAGAGGCGAGCACGTCCACAATGGCGTTGCCGACGCCAAGAACGTCGAAGCGGGTATCGGTCATGAGCGGAACTTCCTGAAGCTGAAATCGGGGCGCGTGTACCGCGCAGCGTGCGCAAACTCAACCCGCAGAGAGGTTCTGGTAAAGCGCGAGGAGGCGCGGTAAGCGGAGGCGCCAGCGCCATCAGCTTTGAGGAAGCCCATGACCCGTATCTGTTTTCTGACCTCGGCCGACATGATGAAGGACCGTCCCGGCGCACGGGAGGACTGGTTCGAGTTCGATCTGGAGTTCGGGGCCCTGTCCAAGGCCTGTGAAGCGGCGGGGATTTCGCTCGAAGCCTGCATCTGGGACCAGGACTTTGACGCGTCGGTCTATGACGGCTTCATGGTGGGCACGGTCTGGGATTATCCGCCCAAGCTCGACAATTTTCTCAAGACGCTGGATCGGCTCAACGCCATCGCGCCGGTCTGGAACAGCCCGGCGCTGGTGCGCTGGAATATCGAGAAGACCTATCTGCGGGAACTGGATGAAGCCAGCGCGCCCTCCATCCCGACCCTGTGGGCGGACAAGGCGGATGACGCCGCGATCGCGCAAGGCTTTGAGCGCTTTGGCGGCGACAAGCTCGTGGTGAAGCCGCTGGTGGGCGGCGGCGCCTGGCGTCAGGCCCTGATCAGGAAGGGCGAACCCCTGCCGTCTGCGGACGAGCTGCCGCTGGGCGCCTGCCTGATCCAGCCCTTCCTGCCCGGCGTGCCTGAAGAGGGCGAATACTCGATGATCTTCTTCGGCGACCGCTTCTCGCATGGCCTCAACAAGCGCCCCAAATCCGGCGATTACCGGGTGCAGTCGCTCTATGGCGCGACCGAGGCGGTGTGGACGCCGGGCGAGGACGAGCTGGCCCTGGCGCGCAAGGTGCTCTCAACGGCGCAGGACATTACCGGAGAGGACGCCTTCCTCTATGCCCGCGTGGACATGGTGCGCGGTCTGGATGGCGAGCTGGCGCTGATGGAGCTCGAGATCATCGAGCCCTATCTCTATCCAGAGCAGGGCCCGGATCTGGGCGAGGTCTTTGTCGAGGCCCTGAAGGAGAAGCTGGGCTAGTCGGTTTTCGGAACCGCCCTGAAGCGGGTGATCAGGCCTTCGGGGTCATAGGGCACGGGCCGTCCGGGCCGGAAGACAAAGGCCAGATAGCCGCCGATGGCGGCGAAGGGCAGACCGGCGAGCGCCATCATGGCGCTCTGCTCTTTCAGCATCATCCAGCCCATATAGCTGACCGCCATGCTGGTCATCACCACGCCGATCCCGCCCATCAGCAGCCGGAAGCCCAGGGTCTGACCTTCGGTGAAGCGCACCGCGCCGAACCGGGGCCGCAAAGCCTCATGCACGCGCACGAGAAGCGTCTGGAACTCGAGCGCATTGTCCTCCCACACCCCGGGGCTGACAGCCTTGCGGCTGCCGAAGACGATCTCGCCGGACGGTCCGCCGACCCGGCAGACCACCTGGCTCTGCTGCCCGGCCAGTTCGACCGAGAGCCGCACGCTGGTAACCGCATCCAGCGCGATGCGGCGCTCCAGCCGACCCTCCTCGACCCATTCGATCCGGTCGGGATGCAGGATCACCTCGCGCGCCGGGTTGATCGGGTTGCGGCGGTCTTTGAGCCGGGCGAGCGGAGCGTCAGTCATGTCAATCTGTCTCAGAGGGTGTGGTTACACGCCCTCTTGCCGGAAATGACGGAACGCGGCAACGTTCGCCCATGAGCGCACCCCGTAAATTCCTGCTGATCGCCGACGGCACTGAAGAAAGCCGGTCGGCCGCCTATTTCGCCGCACGTCGCGCCCGCAATACGGGCGGCGTGGTGACCGTGCTGGCCGTCGTGAACACCGAAGGCGGGTTCGAGCACTGGCTGGGCGTGGGCGAGACCATGCGCGCCGAAGCCCGCGCCGCCGCCGAGGAGGCCCTGGAAAGCCTGTCCGAGGATGTGGAAGAGGTCACCGAGACCCGGCCTGAAGTCATCCTGAAGGAAGGCGATCTGATCGAGGCGTTGCGCGAGCTTCTGGAAACCGATCCCGCCATCTCGATCCTGGTTCTGGGCGCTGCGGTCGGCAAGGACGGCCCCGGCCCGCTCGTCAATGCGCTGGGCCGCGGCAAGGGCCTGTTCGAGGACAGGACCATTCCCGTGACCGTGGTGCCGGGCAATCTGTCGCGTGAGGATATCAAGGCGCTGACCTGAGGCGGGGCTTGCCCCTACTGCCTCTGGGGTTGAACGCGCCCGTCCTGCAGGCCATTTCAAGGGCGAAACCAGCGCCCGGAAAGCCCGTCATGTTTATCCAGACCGAAGACACACCGAACCCTGACACGCTGAAATTCCTGCCCGGCCAGTCCGTCTCTCTGGACGCCCCGCGTGATTTTGCGACCCCGGAAGAGGCCGAGAGCTCCTATCTGGCGCGAGAACTGTTCCGCGTGGAGGGCGTGATCCGGGTCTTCGCCGGTCAGGACTTCATCTCGGTCACCAAGGCGGAAGGCGTGGACTGGCCCCATATCAAGCCCGCCGTGCTGGGCGCGATCATGGATTGCCTGGAGAGCGGCAAGTCGCTCTTTTCTGATGCCGATGATGACGGTCATGCCGCCTATGAGGGCGAAGCCGCCGGGATCGTGAAGGAGATCAAGGATGTCATCGACACCCGTGTGCGCCCGGCCGTGGCGCGCGATGGCGGCGACATCGTCTTTCACAGCTATGACGAGGCGACGGGCGTTGTGAATCTGCACATGCGCGGCGCCTGCGCGGGCTGCCCCTCCTCCACGATGACCCTCAAGCAGGGCATCGAGAACCTGCTCAAGCACTATGTGCCTGAAGTGAGCAGCGTCGAGGCTGTGCTTTAATCGCTTCAGAACCAAATCACGTGATGGTCGTTTCAAAGACGACCCGATCCTGTGTCTGATCCATATCCCTTACCGAACCCGGAGCCTCCCATGTCTGACAGCCAAGCCCCGCTCGCCCTGGACGATCGCCATTCGGTTCTGAGCGACCATGCGCTCGATCAGCTGTTCCGCGGCGCCCGGACCTTCTATTCGTGGGAAGACAAACAGGTGTCGGAAACCACCGTTCGCGCGCTCTACGAGCTCCTGCAATATGGTCCGACCAGCGCCAACCAGTCGCCCGCGCGCTTCCTGTTCCTGCAAGGCGAGAGCCAGCAGCGTCTCAAGCCGCACCTCATCGAATCCAATGTCGAGAAGACCCTGACGGCGCCCCTGACCGTGGTGCTGGCCTGGGACTGGAACTTCCATGAGAAGATCCCCCAGCTCTTCCCGCACGCCCCGGAAGCGAAAGACTGGTTTGAATCCGATGAAGCCCGCTTCGAGAACGGCTTCCGCAACAGCACCCTGCAAGGCGCCTATCTGATCATGGCCGCGCGCGCGCTGGGGCTCGATTGCGGCCCGATGTCCGGTTTTGACAAGGACGGCGTGGATGAGGAATTCTTCAAGAATGATCCGGAAATGGGCGCCTGGCGCTCCAACTTCCTGATCAATGTGGGCTATGGCACCACCGAGAAACTGTTCCCGCGTCTGCCGAAGCTCGCCTTCGAACAGGGCGCCAAGCTGTTGAAGTAAGACATGACCCAATCCGCCTTGCTGGTGGTGGACACAATTGGTTCCTGGTGCGCCTGTGCGGTGAAGGCCGGGGACAGCGTGTTTGAACGCGCTGAAGAGATTGGCCGCGGCCATGCCGAACGGCTGGCGCCCATGGCGGCGGAGCTTCTCGAGGAGGCGGGGATCCGCCCGCAATCGCTGGACCGGATCGGGGTCAATATCGGCCCCGGCGGCTTCGCCGGCACGCGCGTCGGCGTCGCCTTCGCGCGTGGACTGGCGCTGTCCACGGGCGCGAAGGCGCTGGGCGTGTCCAATCTTGACGCCCTCGCCTTGCGTTCGGACCCGGACGGCGCCCGCACCGTCATGGCGATCCATGACGCCAAACGCGGCGATCTGGTCTGGCGGATCTTCACCCATGGACGGCCCGTTACGGATGTCAGCCATGGCGATGCGCGTGACGCTGCAGACGAATTTGAAGCGTTCGGGGATGTGATCCTGACCGGGTCGGGCGCCGTGCATCTGGGCGCGGACCCCCACCATTTTGATCCCGCGCCGCCTCTGCGCGCGCTTCTGGCTCTGACCGAGCGCGCGCCCGCCCATGCGCCCGCCCCCTCTCCGCTCTATGCGCGTCCGCCGGACGCCAAACTGCCTGGCGGCAAGACCCCGGCATGAGCCTGCCCGAGATTTTCGAGGCGGGTCCGGAAGCGGCGGACCTTTATGCCGCGCTTCATGCGCAATGTTTTCCCGACCCCTGGAGCGAAGCCGACTTTGCAAGGCTGCTGGCCTCGTCAGGGGTTCAGGGTCTGATCGCCCGCGCTCAGGACGACCCCCAGGGCCTGTCGCTCATTCGCAGCGTGGCGGGCGAATGCGAGCTACTGACCATAGGCGTTTTGCCCGTTGCGCGCCGCACCGGCGTGGGCGCGTTCCTGTTGGCGCAGTCGGAGATCGCCGCCCGCCGCGCCGGGTCCAAACGCCTGTTTCTGGAAGTGTCCGAACGCAATCTGGCCGCCAGCGGCCTCTATGAGCGTGAGGGCTATCGCCAGATCGGATTGCGCAAGGGCTATTATCGCGATGGCGCCGCCGCACGGGTTCTGGCGCGCGATCTGGTCTGAATTTGATCCTGAGTTAGAGTCGCGCGACATATGGACACGGCCCGCCGAGGCTGGGTATCAAGTCAGGAACGGGGTTCACGCCCCACAGCCAAGGGAGATGGCGATGCCGGACCGTATCGAGAAGCTGTGCGTGGAAAAAGGCCTGCGCATGACCGAGCAGCGCCGCGTCATCGCGCGCATCCTCTCCCAAGCTGAAGACCATCCTGACGCGGAAGAACTGCATCGCCGCGCTTCGGAAGTGGATGCCCGCATCTCGCTCGCCACGGTCTACCGCACGGTGCGCCTGTTTGAAGAGGCCGGCATCATCGAGCGCCACGACTTCCGCGACGGCCGCTCGCGCTATGAAGAGGCCTCTGACGACCATCACGACCATCTCATCGATCTGAAGACCGGCGATGTGGTCGAATTCATGGATGAAGAGATCGAGCGCCTGCAGGAAGCCATCGCCAAGCGCCTGGGCTACAAGCTCGTCGATCACCGGCTCGAGCTCTATGGCGTGAAGATCGAGGACGGCAAATAGGGGCGCGTTAACCGCGCGAGAGGCAGCCGATCTTCAAGCGGCGCCTTGCATCCGCCCCACTCTATCCCCATAACCCGTCCTCCCTTATCCACAGTTCATCGCCGCCAGGGAGGCCGGCTCCGCCCATGACCGATATCATTCGCGACGCCGAGACCACGGGAAAAGAGCGCAAGCGCCTGTTCATCAAGACCTATGGCTGTCAGATGAACGTGTATGATTCCGAGCGCATGCGCGATGTGCTGGCGCCGCTGGGCTATGAGCCGGCGGACGAGCCCGATGGCGCGGATCTTGTGATCCTGAACACCTGCCATATCCGCGAGAAAGCCGCCGAGAAGGTCTATTCCGAGCTCGGGCGTCTGAAGACGCTCAAGGAAGAAAAGGCCTCCACCGGCAAGCCCATGACCATCACGGTGGCGGGCTGCGTGGCGCAGGCGGAAGGCGCGGAGATCCAGCGCCGGGCGCCAGTGGTGGATCTGGTGGTCGGGCCGCAGACCTATCACAAGCTGCCTGAACTGATTGCGAACGTGCACCGTGAACGCGGCGAAGCGCTCGATACCGAGTTCGAGGTCGAAGAGAAGTTTGACGCGCTCGCCGCGCCTGAGCGCCATGTGGACGGCTTTACCGCCTTCGTGACCGTGCAGGAAGGCTGCGACAAGTTCTGCACTTTCTGCGTCGTGCCCTATACCCGCGGCGCGGAATGGTCCCGCCCGGTCGATCAGATCGTCGCCGAAGTCCGCGCGCTGGCCGCCAAGGGCGTGCGCGAGGTCACCTTGCTGGGTCAGAACGTCAACGCCTTCCATGGCGAGGCGCCCAAGGGCGATCCCGAAGGCGGGGTCTGGGGTCTCGGGCGGCTCGTGCGCCATCTGGCGAAGATCGGCGGCATTGAACGCATCCGCTTCACCACCTCTCACCCCAAGGACATGGATGACGACCTCATCCAGGCCTTTGCGGACGAGCCCAAGCTGATGCCCTATTTCCATCTTCCGGTGCAGGCGGGATCGGACAAGATTCTCAAGAGCATGAACCGCTCACACACGGCGGCGGAGTATCTCGACATCATCGCGCGCCTGCGCGCAGCCCGTCCCGACATCGCCATTTCCGGCGACATGATCGTCGGCTTCCCCGGCGAGACCGAAGCCGATTTCGAGGCGACCATGGAGCTGGTGCGCCAGGTCAATTACGCGTCGTGTTTCTCGTTCAAGTACTCCAAGCGTCCCGGCACGCCGGGCGCGGCCATGTTCAACCAGATCGATGAAACCGTGAAAGGCGAGCGTCTGGCGCGCTTGCAGGCGCTTCTGACCGAACAGCAGGTCGCTTTCAACCAGTCCATGATCGGCAAGACCCTGCCGGTTCTGTTCGAGCGCGAAGGTCGTTTCGAGGGGCAATTGTCCGGTCGCAGCCCCTATCTGCAGGCGGTTCATTGCGAGGGCCCGGTTGAACTCATCGGTCAGATCGCCAATGTGGAGATAACCGGGGCGACCAAGAACGCCCTGTCTGGACGTCTGGCTACAAAGGAAAGCGCCGCCGCGTGAGCCGCTCATCAAAACCGCGCCGCCCCCGCAAGGCGGCGTCCGAAACGCTTCATTTTGAAGATTCCGATCTTGTTCGCATCATCGCCGGACCCGGTCACGAGAACTTCGCCACGCTCGAGCGCGAACTGGAGGTTCAGCTCGAGGCGCCGGGCGGTGGGCAGATCGTGATCACCGCCGAAGAGGCTCGCACGCGCATCGAGGCGCGCCGGGTGCTCAATGCGCTCTATGGCCGCGCCAGCGAGGGCCTGCCGATCGATCCGCCCGCCGCGCGCGCCGCCTGCCTGATGGCCGATGACGATGCGGGTGAAGAGATTGACGCCGTCATCCGCGTGCCGCGCGGCGCAAGCTTCGCCGCGCGCACCAATGGTCAGCAAAGCTATGTGAAGGCGCTCAAGAACGACCGCGCCTATGACATGATCTTCGGCGTCGGGCCCGCCGGCACCGGCAAGACGCTGCTCGCGGTCGCCTATGGCGCCTCGCAACTGGCGCTGGGCGCAGTGGAGCGTCTGATCATCACGCGACCGGCCGTTGAAGCGGGCGAGCGTCTGGGCTTCCTGCCCGGCGACCTGACCGAGAAGATCGATCCCTATCTGTTGCCGATCTGGGACGCGTTGCGCGATTCCCTGGGTCAGCGCATCAGCGAGAAGATGCGCGAGGAAGGCCGGGTCGAAGTGGCCCCGCTCGCCTTCATGCGCGGCCGGACGCTGAACAAGGCCTTCGTCATCGTGGACGAGGCGCAGAACGCCACCATTCCGCAAATGCGCATGGTCCTGACCCGTCTGGGCGAGGGCTCGCGCATGGCGGTGACGGGTGATCCGACCCAGACCGATCTGCGTCGCGGCGAACCCTCGGGCCTGCCACATGCCTTACGCCTTCTTCAGGATGAAGAGCGGATCGCCGTGCACCGGTTTGACCGATCTGATGTGGTGCGTCACGGTCTGGTGGCGCGCATCGTGGACGCTTACGAGCGCGATGATGCGGCCCGCAAGGATGAGCCTGGTCATGACTGATGTGGTGATTGAAGACGAACGCGTTGAATTCGTTGTTGAAGCAGACGCCTGGTCTGGCCATGACGGCTTGATGAGGGCCTGTCTTCAGGCCATCGAGGCAGGCCTGAACGCGATCGAGGATCCGCGCACAGGCGCGGCGGTGATCCTGTTTTCCGACGACGCCACCGTGCACGAGCTCAATCGCCGCTTCAGGGACAAGGACAAGCCCACGAATGTGCTGTCCTTTCCCGCGCCCGAGCGCGAGGGCTATCCCGGCGATGTGATCCTGGCGTACCAAACCTGTGCGAAAGAAGCACAGGCGGCCGGCATTTCGCTTATCGATCATGCGGCGCATCTGGCGCTGCATGGCGTTTTGCATTTAAACGGGTTTGACCATCAGGAGGAAGACGAGGCCGCCGCGATGGAAGCGCTGGAAACAGCGGTTCTGACCGGCCTTGGGATCCAGGATCCCTACCTCGTACAGGAATAGGCATGAACGACGATCCGTCTTCGCGAAGTCTTGTGGCCCGTCTGAAACGGGCCTTTAACGGGACGCGTCCAGAGGACGTCCCCCAAATTGACGAGCCGATCGTGAACGGCGCGCCCGATCCCATCGACGCCAGCGCCTTCCTGGTCAATATGCGCGAGTTCCAGGACATGCGCGTGGACGATGTCATGGTGCCGCGCGCCGATATCGTCGCCATCGAGATCGAGACCCCGCTCAAGGAGCTGGCGCGCGTCTTCGGCGAGGCCACCCATTCGCGCCTCCCGGTCTTCCGCGAAACCCTCGATGATCCGGTGGGTCTGGCCCATATCAAGGACGTGCTGGGCTATATGTCCCGCTTCGCCGAGGAAGGCTCCGGCGCCGGTCCGGACAGCTGGGCGGACATGCGCATCCTGCCCGCCATTCGCCGGCCGCTGCTGTATGTGCCCGCTTCCATGCGGGCCTTTGACCTGCTGCTCAAGATGCAGTCGCGCCGCATGCACATGGCGCTTGTGGTCGACGAGTTCGGCGGCACGGACGGGCTGGTGACGCTGGAAGACCTGATCGAACCCATTGTGGGCGATATCGAGGACGAGCATGACGAGGCGGAGACGCCCAACATTCTCGCCAAGGGCCCGCATTGCTGGGAAGCGGATGCGCGCGCCATGATCGAGGATCTCGAGGAGATCGTCGGGTGCGACATCGCCAGCGAAGAGGAAGAAAACGACGTCGACACGCTCGGCGGTCTGGTCTTCCACCTGGCGGGACGCGTGCCCGAGCGCGGCGAAGTGCTGGCGCACCCGTCCGGATTCGAGTTCGAAGTGCTCGATTCCGATCCCCGTCGCATCAAGCGTCTGCGCGTGAAGCCCGGCGCGGGCTCCACCCTGGCGGGGGACGAGGCAAGCCGGGTGGCCGCCGGCGCCATCAGTCCGGACTAGATGGTGACGGGTCTTCTGCATCGTGCGCGCCGCTTTCGCGCGGCGTATCGCGCTTTGTCAGGCTGGCGTCTCTTTCTTCTCCTGTTCTTTCTGGGCGGGTTCAGTGTACTCGGTCATGCACCCTTCTTCGCATGGCCCGCCTATGCTGTGGGGCTGAGCGCCCTGGTGCTGGCGCTGGATGACGCCAAATCGCGACAGCGTCCGCTTCGCAGCGGTTTCATCCGCGGCTTCTGGTTCGCCAGCGGCGCGTTCCTGGCCGGCACCGGCTGGGTCGCCAACGCCTTCCTGGTCAGCGCCGAGGATTACGCCTGGCTGATCTGGGCGCCGTTGATCGTGCTGCCGGCCGGCCTCGCGCTGTTCTGGGGCGCGGCGGGAGCGCTCTATGTGCGCTTCGCCCCCCGTCATGCGGGCCGGATCGGCGTCTTCACCGTGATCGTGATGGCGCTGGAATTCCTGCGCAGCACCATTCTGTCGGGATTTCCCTGGAATCTGCCCGGGCATGTCTTCGAAGCCGGCGGCGCGATCAGTCAGACCGCCAGCCTCATCGGCGCCCATGGCCTGTCCGTGCTGGCCCTGTTCGTGTTCTCCGCGCCGGCCGCGCTCAGTGGTCGCGGTCCGCGCCTGGCGCGCGAAATTCCGCTCGTGATGGGCGTCGGCCTCCTCTTGGCGAGCTGGGGCTACGGGATCACGCGCCTGTCCGGGGCGGACGATATCGCGCGGACTGACAACCAGGTGCTGCTGGTCTCACTGAACCTGCCCCAGAGTGAGAAACGCTACGCCGCCCGGCATGACATTCTGGAACAGTATCTGGCCCTGAGCCGGACGGGTGATCTGTCCCGTGTGGAGGCGGTGATCTGGCCTGAGGGCGCCATTCCCGCCATGCTGCTTGAGTCTCCGGACCTGCTGGCGGAGCTGTCCGACGGTCTGCCGCCGGGGACTCGGCTGATCACGGGAACAGCCCGTGCGGAGTATGGGCTGGGCGGGCGACCCCGCGCCTATTTTAATTCACTGGTCTCGATATCTTTGGAAGAAAATGGCGCTGTGCTTGAGGCACAGTACGATAAATCCCGACTGGTCCCGTTCGGTGAGAGCAATCCGTTACGCCTGCTGACGGAATGGTTTGGTTTCGACAGTTTGTCGGAGTTGGCGCCGTACTACTCTCCAGGCGCGGGCGCCCGGACGCTCAATCTTGAGGGATTGCCGGGGCTGGCGCCGCTGATCTGCTATGAGGCCGTGTATCCGAGGTATTCGCCAAGACAGTCAAATAGACCAGATTGGTTGTTGAATATTTCTAATGACTCCTGGTACGGGAATTCATCTGGACCTCAACAATTGCTTAACCAAACCCAATATCGCGCCATAGAAGAAGGCCTACCCCTGGTAAGAGTAGCGGCGGCTGGAGTCTCAGGACAGATCGATCCTTATGGTAGGCTCATTGAATCCATTCCTTCAAAATCAACTGAAGTATTGATGATTACATTGCTTGAAGGATTGCACGAGACGCCGTATGGGAAGTATGGAAATGCACTCTGGGTAATTGTTTTGCTGGTTTTGGCTGCAGTAGCGCATTTTCTATCGGTTGTGGCGACTACGCATTTAGGTAGAGCGCTGCAGCCCACCGAGGGGCGTTGAGCGTATCGCATCCGGCCAAACTATGGTTGTATGCCTGCGCAGATAAGGAATTCGAAATGACTGCCAATCCGAGAGGCCCGAACGCGGTGGATCGCCATGTGGGATCACGTATCCGGCTTCGGCGTCAGCTTTTGAATCTGAGCCAGGAGAAGCTGGGCGAAGAGCTCGGCGTGACCTTCCAGCAGGTTCAGAAATACGAGCGCGGCACCAATCGGGTCGGGGCGGGCCGTTTGTGGAACCTCGCCAAGGTTCTGGATGTGCCGGTGTCGTTTTTCTATGACGGCGTGGCGGAAACCGTGGGCCAGCCGGGCTTCTCTGAAGGCGACCAGACGCCCATCGTGGATGATTTCATCCAGTCCGCGGACGGGGTCGCGCTGGCGCAGGCTTTCGCCCGCATCAAGGACTCCAAGGTGCGCCGCCGTATTCTCGAACTGGTGCGCACGCTGGCGGCTGAAGAAGCCGAAGCCACCGCGACCGGGGCTGCATCTTAAAAACACTGTGACCGGACGGGCCTTGCTTTCCGCGCGCCAATAGGGTTTAAGCCCGCCATATAAAGATCGCTTTATATGGAGCACGCGTTGGCCCGTTCGTCCTATCTCTTCACCAGTGAAAGCGTGTCCGAGGGTCACCCGGACAAGGTATGCGACCGCATCTCCGATGCGATTCTGGACCTGTTCCTGAGCAAGGATCCGGTTGCGCGCGTGGCGTGCGAAACCCTGACCACCACGAACCGCATCGTTCTGGCCGGCGAAGTGCGCTGCGCGGGCGAGATCAATGATGACGAGATCGAGTCCGTGGTCCGTCGCGCCGTGCGCGACATCGGATACGAGCAGGACGGCTTCCACTGGAACACCGCAGAGCTGCACAACTTCCTGCACGAGCAATCGGCCGATATCGCCCAGGGCGTCGATGAGGGCGCGGGCTCGTTTGTGGATGAAGGCGCGGGCGACCAGGGCATCATGTTCGGCTTCGCCTGTGACGAGACGCCGGAGCTGATGCCGGCGCCGATCACCTATTCGCACCAGATCCTCAAGGAAATGGCGCGCCTGCGCAAAACCGGCGAACGCCCCGAGTTCGAGCCGGACGCGAAATCCCAGGTCACCCTGAAATATGAGAACGGGCGTCCGGTGGGCGTGACCTCCGTGGTGGTCTCCACCCAGCACAAGGATGGCGTCAGCCTTGATGATGTCCGCGAGCTGGTGCGCCCGGTGGTGCAATCGGTTCTGCCCGACGGCTGGTTCCCGCCCGAAGACGAGTTCTACGTCAATCCGACCGGCAAGTTCGTCATTGGCGGTCCGGATGGCGACGCCGGCCTGACCGGTCG
>NZ_DJIQ01000012.1:0-36005 GCF_002433705.1 Oceanicaulis sp. UBA6590 | reverse complement strand
CTGACCGGTCGCAAGATCATCGTGGACACCTATGGCGGCGCAGCCCCCCATGGCGGCGGCGCGTTCTCGGGCAAGGACCCGACGAAGGTGGACCGCTCGGCGGCCTATGTGGCGCGCTATCTCGCCAAGAATGTCGTGGCGGCGGGTCTGGCGCGCAAATGCACCATCCAGCTCAGCTACGCCATCGGCGTGTCCAAGCCGCTGTCTGTCTATGTGGACACCCACGGCACCGGCGATGTGGATGAAGCCAGGCTGGAAAACCGCCTGCGCGAGCTGGTCAATCTCAGCCCGCGCGGCATCCGCACCCATCTGGGCCTGAACAAGCCGATCTTCGAGCGCACTGCCGCCTATGGCCATTTCGGCCGCACGCCGGACGCGGATGGCGGTTTCTCCTGGGAGAAGACCGACCTCGTCGATCAGCTCAAGGACTTCGCCTGATTCTAAAGGCTTTGACCGAACAGGGAGCCGGGTTGTTTCAGCCCGGCTCTTTGTTTTTCAGGAGAGGGCGGGTAAAGGGCCGTCATGACCGAGACCCGACCCCAGAACCGACGCCTCTACGGCCGCGCCAGCGGGCACAAGCTGACCGATCGCCAGCAGGCGCTCGTGGAGACGCAACTGCCTGCTCTGAGCTGGGCGGATGAAGGCCCGCTCGACCCCAAAGCTCTTCTGCCCGGCTTTGAGCGCTATGTGCTGGAAGTGGGTTTTGGCGGGGCCGAGCATCTGGTGGGTCAGGCGGACCGGGCGCGGAAAACCGGCTTTCTCGGGATCGAGCCCTTCCTCAATGGCGTCGCCAAGGCGCTGGTGGGGATCGAGGATCATGAGCTTGAGAATGTGCGGGTGAAGCGCTCCGATGCGCGCGACGAGATGGTGCGCATGCCTGATGGCGCGTTTGACCAGATCTATCTTCTGTTCCCCGACCCCTGGCCCAAGAAGCGACACGCCAAGCGGCGTTTCGTGCAGCCTGATACGGCGGCGGAGTTTGCGCGGCTTCTCAAATCCGGCGGACGCCTGCGCGTGGCGACCGATGTGCGCGCCTATGCCGATCACGCCTTGCCGATCCTGATGGCGGCCGAGGGCTTGAGCTGGACGGGCGAGCAGGCGACCGACTGGACGCAGAACCCGGCCGATCACATCGTCACCCGCTACCAGTCCAAGCATCTGGGCGATATCGACCCGGTCTTCTTTGATTTCGTGAAGATCTAGCGCTCGCACTGGCTGGAATAGGCCTCGGCGTAAGGGCGGTCCCAGCATGTCAGCAGCCGATCCACGACGCCCAGATTCTGCGGCTGTTCCACAAAGCCCTGGGGCATGGTGATGTGCGGGTTCTCGGCCAGGAATTGACGTCGTGAGGCCATTTCTTCCTCACTGGGCGTCATGGTCGCCAGCTCGGCCCGCGCCGCCTCGGCTGCGGCGCGATCGCGTTGCAGGAAGGCGATGGTGGCGTCGACATAGAGATTCCAGTCGGCAGTGCTGAAGCGGGCGGCGTCGAAATAGGCGATGGCTTGTTCGGGTTCGTCGCTCATGGCGAGCATTTGTCCCGCATGCCAGCCGATCACGCCTGGCTGTTCCCGATTGAAGTGCGGGGAATGATCCATGTAGGCGATCAGAAGGTCCGCTGCGGCCCGTTCGCAGCCGGGCTCATCGCCCACAGGTCGCCAGCCGCCTGAAAAGTCCTGATCGAAGCTCTGGGGATCCAGCGCCATCAGGGCGTCGAAACGCTCTGCATCGACCTCACAGGCCATCAGGCGCTCGCGCGCATCAGGGCCGAGTTGAGCATAGGCGTCGCCCGTATCGCCCTGCTGAGCCGCGAGTGCGACCGTGACGGCAAGAGCGTTGAACATGGTAAGGCCTCCCCTGACGGTGAGATCATGACCCAGCCCGTCGCGCTTCAGGATTAAACTTTGGAGAGCTTGCTGAGCGCCCCCCGTTGCCAATCGGGGGCTGAAGGCGTATAAGCGCCTCAAAGTTCGATATGTCGGATGACATGTTCGAGCGGCTCGGGGTCCCGGGCCGCTTTTTTCGTACCCGCATCCGGCCCAGACGCAGATACACGACGCCCATGAAAGCCAACAGCCCGCAAGACAAGCGCATCCTCGAGATCGCCGAGCCTCTGGCCGAGACCCTCGGGCTTGAAATCGTGCGTGTGCGTGTGATGGGCGGCAAGAAGACCACGGTGCAGATCATGGCCGAGCGCCATGACGGCACGATGGTGGTTGAAGACTGTGCGCGGCTGTCGCGCGCCCTGTCGGAAGTTTTTGATGAGGCTGATCCGGTCTCGGGCGAGTATGATCTTGAAGTATCCTCGCCCGGCATTGACCGGCCTCTGACCGCGCTCTCTCATTTTGAGCGCTGGGAAGGTTTCGAGGCCAAGATCGAGCTCGATCGCCTGGTGGAGAACCGCAAGCGCTTTCGCGGCATGCTCGCCGGGATCGAGGACGACAACGTACTGATGGATCTGGCGGGCGAGGACGACACGGCTGTCATCCCGTTCGAGTGGATCGCAGACGCCAAGCTGGTCATGACCGACGCTCTCGTGGAGGCGAGCCTGAAGGCTCGTGGTCCCATCGAGGGTGAAGACGGTCAGGCTGACGAGTAGAACGAGAAGGAACGCGGATATGGCCATCGGGGTCAGCGCCAACAAGCTGGAAATCCTGCAAATCGCCCGCGCGGTGGCGCAGGAGAAGATGATCGATGAGTCGATCGTGCTGGAAGCCATTGAAGAGGCGATCCAGAAGGCGGCCCGCTCGCGCTATGGCGCGGAGCTCGACATCCATTGCAAGATCAACCCCAAGACCGGCGAGATGCGTCTGACCAGCCGCACCACCGTCGTGGAAGAGGTCGAGAACGAAGCGCACCAGATCACGCTCGACGAAGCGAAGAAGCGTGATCCGGAAGCCGAGATCGGTTCCTTCTACGAAGAAGAGCTGCCGCCGATCGAGTTCGGCCGCGTCGCGTCCCAGACCGCCAAGCAGGTGATCACCCAGAAGGTTCGCGAAGCCGAGCGCAAGCGCCAGTTCAACGAGTACAAGGACCGCATCGGCGAGATCGTCAACGGCATCGTCAAGCGCGTCGAATACGGCAATGTCATCATCGACCTGGGCAAGGCCGAAGGCATTATCCGTCGTTCGGACGGCATTCCGCGCGAAAGCCTGCAGGTCAATGACCGCGTGCGCGCCTATATCTATGACGTGCGTGAGGAGACCCGCGGCCCGCAGATCTTCCTGTCGCGCGCCCATCCCGACTTCATGGCCGCCCTGTTCGCGCAGGAAGTGCCGGAAGTCTACGAAGGCGTCATCGAGATCCCGCGCGTGGCGCGCGATCCGGGGTCCCGCGCCAAGATCGCCGTCATTTCCAATGACAGCTCCATCGATCCCGTGGGCGCGTGCGTCGGCATGCGCGGCAGCCGCGTGCAGGCCGTCGTGAACGAGCTGGCGGGCGAGAAGATCGACATCATTCCGTGGAATCCCGATCCGGCGACCTTCATCGTCAACGCGCTGCAGCCGGCCGAAGTCGCCAAGGTGGTGCTCGATGACGAGGCCGAGCGCATCGAAGTCGTCGTGCCCGACGATCAGTTGTCGCTGGCGATCGGTCGTCGCGGCCAGAATGTGCGTCTGGCCAGCCAGCTGACCGGCTGGGCCATCGACATCCTGACCGAGGAAGAAGAATCCGAGCGTCGCCAGAAGGAATTCTCCGAGCGCACCTCGACCTTCATGAACGCGCTGGATGTGGACGAGGTGATCGCCCAGCTTCTGGCCACCGAAGGCTTCGCCGAAGTTGAAGACATCGCCTTTGTCGAGCTCGACGAGATCGCCGTCATCGAAGGTTTCGACGACGACACGGCCCAGGAAATCCAGACCCGCGCCCGCGAATTCCTCGAAAAGCGCGCCGCCGAGCAGGATGCCCGCCGCAAGGAGCTGGGCGTGGAAGATGCGGTCCTGGATGTGGAAGGCGTCGACCTGCCGATGGCGGTCAAGTTCGGCGAGAACGAGGTCTGCACCATCGAGGATCTGGCGGGCCTGACGCCTGACGATCTGCGCGGCTGGTACGAGACCCGCGATGGCGAGCGCGTGCGCGAGCCGGGCATTCTCGAAGGCTCTGACATGTCGCCCGAAGACGCCGAAATGCTGATCATGCGCGCGCGTGTGATTGCAGGCTGGATTTCCGAAGAGGATCTGCCCCAGGCCGAGGTCGAAGTGGAAGAGGTTGAGGACGAGACCCTTGACGAAGAGGCTTCCGATGTCGATCTGGAAGACATCGACCTCTCCGATCTTGAAGCTGAAGCCGAGAAGCTGGGCGTGGACCTGGCCGATCTGCTGGACGCTGACGCGACGGAGGAAGACGAGCAGTCGTGAGCCGCGGGGCGCGTCATGGCCGATCCAAGCCGGTGCGCGAACGCCGTTGCGTCGCCACCGGTGAGGTGAAGGGGGAGGACGACCTCCTCCGTGTCGCGCTCAGCCCTGAAGGCCGCGTGACGCCGGACGTGGCGGCGCGCCTTCCCGGTCGGGGCGGCTGGGTCAGCGCCGACCGGGCGTTGGTCGACAAGGCGGTTAAGAAGCGCCTGTTCAATCGGGCCTTCGAGCAGCCGGTCGAGGCGCCGGAAGATCTGGCGGACCAGTTCGAGGCGCTGATCAGGGCGCGTCTTCTGAGCCTTCTGGGTCTGGCGCGCCGGGCCGGACGCGTGGAGCTGGGATCGGATGCGGTGCGCATGGCGCTGCAATCGGACCCGGAGCCGGCGTGGAGAATTGAAGCCAGCGACGCGGCGCCTGACGGGCGCAAGAAGCTGGATCACCTGGCCAAGGCCGTGGACTGCACGGCGCCGGTGCTGGGATGTTTTGACGCTGAAACCCTGAGCGGGGCCCTCGGCGTCGGGAATGCGGTCCATGCGGTTCTGGCCGATGGACCTGAAGCGGCGGGGTTTTCCGCCCTCGCGTTCAAGCTTGCAGGCTTCGTTAACCTCGATCCTGCGGGCGGAGACGCACAGAAGAGTTGAAACGCCTTGGAAGCTGGCTAGTTTAGCGGGCCTTCAGGCCGGGGCTTCCCGGAGGCGACCTGAACAGATGACGGACCCTCGCGCACGCGGCGGCGGGGCTCCGCCCGAAGATATGTAAAGCCGCGGCAAGGACGCTTATGAGCGACGCTGACGAACGCAACAACTCGGGCCGCAAGCCTCTCTCCCTCGGTGGACGTTCCTCTGGGACCGTGCAGCAAAGCTTTGCGCGCGGACGTCAGAAGTCTGTCGTTGTCGAGAAGAAGCGCAAGCGCCCGGGCGGGCCTGCCGGCAAGGACGCCGCGACGGGCAAATCCGGCGCGCCCCAGAGCCAGAAGGACAAGGCGCGCGCTGCGCTGGCCGCCAAGGCCAAGCAGCTGGGCCTGTCCGAAGAAGAACTGATCAAGCGCCAGCAGGCCATTCTGCGCGCGCGCGCCGAACAGGAAGAGCGCGCCGCCAAGCAGAAGGCGGAAGAAGAAGCCCGACGCGCCCGCGAGGACGAGGAGCGCCGCGCGCTCGAGGACATGCGCAAGCGCGAGGAAGAAGAGCGCCAGCGCCGCGAAGAGGAAGAGCGTCGTGCGGTGGCTGAAGCCGAAGCGGCTCGCCTCGCTGCGGAACAGGCCAAGAAATCCAAGAAAGCGGCGCCCGCCGCGGATACGGCTGAAGAGCCGTCCGTGAAGGCGCCGTCTCGCAAGGCTGACAAGAGCAAGGACAAGACTGAGCGCGAGGAGTCCGACGACAACCGCAACATTCTTGAGTCCATGGGCGGCCGCGTCAAATCCAAGAAGGTCGCGCCGGGCGGGGACAAGGCCCAGCCTTCGCGCACCAAGGAGCCCAAGCGCCGTCAGGGCAAGCTGACCATTCAGAACCTCGTCGAGGATGATGAAGGTCGTCAGCGCTCCCTGGCCTCCATGCGCCGGGCCCGTGAACGTGAAAAGCAGCGTCGCCAGCAAGGCGGCCAGTCCCGTGACAAGGTGTCCCGTGAAGTGGTCGTGCCCGAAGCGATCTCCGTGCAGGATCTGGCCCAGCGTATGGCCGAACGCGCCGCGGACGTGGTGAAATACCTGATGACCCAGGGTCAGATGGTGCGCGCCAATGACATGCTGGACGCCGATATCGCCGAGCTGATCGTCGAGGAATTCGGCCACACCATCAAACGCGTGTCGGAATCCGACGTGGAAGAGGGCTTCATCTCCGAGGAAGACACCGAAGAGAGCAAGCTGCCCCGTCCGCCGGTGGTGACCGTCATGGGTCACGTCGACCACGGCAAGACCTCGCTGCTGGACGCCCTGCGCTCCACCGATGTGGCGGCGGGCGAAGCCGGCGGCATCACCCAGCACATCGGCGCCTATCAGGTGGCGCTGAAATCGGGCGAGAAGATCACCTTCCTCGACACCCCGGGCCACGCGGCGTTCTCCTCCATGCGCTCTCGCGGCGCGCAGGCGACCGATATCGTGATCCTGGTGGTGGCGGCCGATGACGGCGTCATGCCGCAGACCATCGAGGCGATCAGCCACGCCAAGGCGGCGAACGTGCCGATGATCGTGGCGGTCAACAAGGTCGACAAGCCCGACTCCGATCCGCAGAAAGTGCTTCAGGAACTGCTTCAGTACGAAGTGTTCGTGGAGGACATGGGCGGCGACGTTCAGGCGGTTCCGGTCTCGGCGCTGAAGAAGACCGGTCTTGATGAGCTGACCGACGCCATCAACCTGCAAGCTGAAATGCTGGAGCTGAAAGCCAATCCGAACCGCTCTGCGGAAGGCGTGGTGATCGAATCCCAGGTCGACAAGGGCCGCGGCCCGGTCGCGACCTGCCTTGTGAAGCGCGGCACGCTGAAGCGCGGCGATATCGTCGTGGCGGGCGCGCAATGGGGCAAGGTGCGGGCTCTGGTGAACGAGCGCGGCCAGCAGATGAAAGAGGCGGGTCCGTCCCTGCCGGCCGAGATTCTCGGCCTGGACGGCGCGCCCGAGCCGGGTGAAGTCTTCGCCGTGGTGGAGTCTGAAGCCCGCGCCCGTGAGCTGGTGGAATACCGCGAGCGCGTCAAGCGCGACAAGGCGGCGGCGGCCCGGACGGGCGGCGGCGCCTCGCTCGAGCAGATGATGGCCAAGCTCAAATCCAACGAGGTTCAGGAGCTGCCGCTTCTGGTCAAGGCGGACGTGCAAGGTTCGGCCGAAGCGATCATTGGCGCTCTGGAAAAAGTCGGCAACGAGGAAGTCCAGGCCAAGATCATTCACTCCGCCGCCGGCGGCGTGTCCGAAAGCGATGTCCTTCTGGCGCAAGCCTCCGGCGCGCCGATCTTCGCGTTCAACGTCCGCGCCAACAAGCAGGCGCGCGATCTGGCCGAGCGTGAAGGCGTGGAAATCCGCTATTATTCGGTGATCTACGATCTGATCGACGACGTGAAGAACACGCTCGAGGGCATGCTGGCGCCGGAGAAACGCGAAACCTTCATCGGCTATGCGCAGATCCTGGAAGTCTTCAACATCACCAAGGTGGGCCGCGTTGCGGGTTGCCGCGTGACCGAAGGCGTGGTGAAGCGCGGCTGCGGCGTGCGTCTGCTGCGCGACGACACGGTGATCCACGAAGGCCATCTGTCCACGCTCAAGCGCTTCAAGGACGAGGTTCCCGAAGTGCGCGCCGGCACCGAGTGCGGCATGGCGTTCGAGAACTATCACGACATTCAGGTCAATGACGTGATCGAATGTTTCGAGGTCCAGGAAATCCAGCGTTCGCTGTAATCCCGGTCTTCAGACACAAACAAAGGGCGGCTCGATGAGCCGCCCTTTTTCGTGCGCCTGGCACAGTCGGGGAAGGGACTGCAGGGTTGGTCAGCGCGCACGCTCCTCCCGCCTTCAGTTGGGGGCGTAGGGAAGGGAGGAATGATGCAGGACGATCTTCAGATCGCCAGTCTCGTCGCGGACATAGCCAAAGCTGTACTCGACCTTCACCTCTTGCCCGTCCGTGCGGGTGAAGAAGTAATTGCCCATGGCCATGGCGCTGTCTGAATCGATGATGGTCGCTTCGTTTTCCCAGCGAACCTGGGTGTAGGGCGCGATGGCGAAGCCGCCATCTTCAGCGATCGAGCCGCCCACGAAGTAAGAGAGCGCCTCGTCAAAATCGCCGCGGAACTGGTCTTCGGAGGCCAGCGTCGGTTTGAACAGGACCGGATAATCGCCATAGGCGTAGAAGCGCTCGATATGGTCGCGGGCGGCGGCTTCATAATCCTCGCCCGCCGTATAGGCCGCGCCGATGCTCACAATGCCTTCGCCCCAGGCGCGCTGGGCGGCCTCGACATCGGCGTCGGTAATGGCGTCGGTCATCGCCTGAGCCGAGCCCAGGGTCAGGCTGGAGACGAGCAGGGCGGATACAGAGAAGAGTTTCATGATTGTCCCTTGTGCGTGGAGGGCGTGCTGCCCACACCCCGTCAGCTAAAGGGGAGATCGGCCCTTTTCTAATGGAAACTGCGCCCTAGATTGATAGCCTGAGGGCATCAATCGGGGAGAGACCATGCGGCCGACGCTGCGCCAGCTTGAGTATTTCGTCACGCTTGCCGAGCTGGGGTCCTTTCGTCAGGCGGCGGACAGGCTGGCGGTGACCCAGCCGAGCCTCTCCAAACAGATCAGCGCGTTGGAAGCAGACCTGGGGCTGCGCCTGTTCGAACGCTCCTCGCGGCAGGTCAAGCTCAGCCGCCCTGGTCAGGCGCTGCTTGAGGATGCGCGTACGGTCCTGCGCAGCGCCTATGCGTTCAAGGGCAAGGCGCGTGAATTGAGTCAGCGCCCGGCCTTTCACCTCAATGCCGGGGTGCTGCCCTCCATCGGGGCGTATTTCATGCCCCGCTTCACCCAGCGTTTGCGGTCGGTCTTCCCTGATCTGCAGATCAGCTTCATCGAAGGTTCCTCGCAGGAATTGCTGCGCCGTCTGCAGATGGGCGAGGTGGATTTCGTCATGGCGTCGCGCGGGCCGCAGGCCGATTTCAGCGTGCGACCGGTCTTTGAGGAAACGCTCTGGGTCTGCGCGCGTCCCGAAGACAGCCTGATGCAGGCAGACGGGCCTCTGGAACTGAGCGCGCTCAGGGGCCGGAGGCTTCTGACCCTGAGCCCGGACTTTCATCTGACCGAAATCGTGTCCGGTCTGGCGCGGCTGGCTGGCGCGGAGCTGAGCACCCAGTATCGGGGCGCCTCGCTGGACGCCATTCGCCAGATCGCCGCCCAGAGCGAGGCCGTCGCGGTCCTGCCCAGTCTCTATGCGCTGGGAGAAGCCATCCGGGACCCCGCGTTTCGCGTTCGCCATCTCAAATCGCCGGACGCCATACATCCGGTCATGCTCTATTGGCGACGCGAGACCCATGATCGCACCTTCTTTGATCGTCTGGCGGAGGAGATCATGGCGGAGAAAGCCGCCATCCGAGCCGAACGCGCGCCGCAATTTCAGGTCTGAGACGTCCTAGTCCAGCAGACGATTGGGATGCATGCCGTTCACATGGCCCATGAAGGGCGGATGGATCTGATAGCCCAGCAGCGAGGGCAGCGGCGCCTTGAGCGTGCGGACGATCTGGGGCGGAACCGCCAGGCTCATATTCTCCTGCGTGCGCAGCCAGGGCGCGCAATATTGCGCGGTCAGGGCCAGTCGCCCCTGCTGCGTGGCGTTCTCTCCGCCCGCATGCCAGAGCCCGCCATGGAAGACCAGCGCATCGCCGGGCTCCATCACGGCGGGACGCCAGACATCGGTGTCCTCGGGCTCCCGCCCGGACCGCCAGAGATGGGAGCCGGGCCAGGCGCGGGTGGCGCCATTGTCCCGGGTAAAGGGGTCAAAGGCCCAGATCACCGACAGGCCGTGACGGGCGTCAGGACGCATGTCCGGATAGAATCCGTCATCCGCATGGGGCATTTGCGGGGTCTCGCCCGGACCGATATTGATGCCCAGACAGGCCGATAGAAGCGGCTGGGCATGCAGCCGCGCCTTGAGAAATCCCAGGATCTGCGGATGGGCGATCAACGGGTCCAGGGCCCGGGTCTTCGCCAGAAGGGCATAGGCGCGCTGGGTGCTGAACCCTTCAAAATTGTTCCGCCCCGTGGGCCCCAGAAGATCGCGCAGAGCGGTATCGGCGGCCTTCAGAACCTCCGCGCTCAGCAATCCCCTGAGGATGACATAGCCATTGCTGTCATAGCTGGCGAGGGTATCGGAGCCGGGGGTGACGCTCTCGGTTTCATAGCGCTTATGCGTGCCCGCCAGATCCTGGGTGAACAGGTCGGAGGGTTTTTTCAGGGTCGGCGTCATGACTTGCTCCCCACTCTCAGGCCCAGGCTCTGGGCGATCAGGATCCAGACGTTGCAGGCGAGCTGCTCGGCGTCCGGGTTCGGGTCATCCAGCAGCGCCAGCGTCATGGCCTGGCGCAGGCCGCCCAGCACGAAGGCAGCGGCGATTTGCGGGTCGGCCTGCCGCGGCAGGTCGCCGTCCGCCTGGCCCTGGGCGATGTTGCGGGCGCCGCGCGCCACAAGGTCCGCCATGCAACGCGATTCTGCATGCACGACCGCACTCGACCGGCCCAGCGGCCCGAACAGGGTGCGGGTAAAGGGTTCGTCGATGAAGAAGCGCACGACCGCCTGCACGCGCTGCGCTTCACGCTGAGCCCAGGTTTCACCGCGAAAATGCGTGTTGGCGACCCGGACATAGCGGTCATAGAACTCCTCGACCACGGCCGAGAGAAGCCCGTCCTTGGAGCCGAAATGATGATAGGCCAAACCGGCCGAGACGCCGGCACGCCGGGCGATGTCGGTGATCTCGGCGGCGCCCTCCCCCTCGATGAGCGCGCCGCGCGCCGCATCAATGAGCTTTTCGCGCGTCTGCCGCCCGCGCGGCGTCGGCGCGGCATTGTCATTCGGCGGGGCGTCGTGAAGGGGTGTGTTCATGGGGTTTCATCTCCTGACAACAGGCTGAATTGAATTCAATTCAAATGCAAGCCTGATGCGGGGGGCGCGCTGCAGTCAGGGCGGACTTGAACCGCAGGGATCAGAGGTATACAGACGCCGCCTTATCGCACATGGCCGATCCCCGGGCGTTTCCGGGCAGGGCTCTGGAGGTGCGCGCATGATGACTCGCATTCGCAATGTCGCCCTGATCTGGGGCGTGCTGTGTCTGGGTCTCGCGGCGCTGGCTTTCCTGCACATGCTGGCGTCCCACCTTCTGATTCATGACGGCGCCGGCGAGGGGTTCGCCGCCTGCGTGCTGATCTCCGGCTTTGTAGGCGGCGTGCTGACGCTGGTCGGTCTGGGCGAGCGCGCGCATCTGGGCTTTCGCGGCGCGGTGATCCTGACGCTCGGGGCCTGGTTCGGCCTGCCGCTCCTGATGGCCATTCCCCTGCACGAGGATGCCGTGGGGCTGAGCATCACAGACGCCATCTTCGAGACCGTGTCCGGTCTGACCACGACGGGATCGACCGTCATCAGCAATCTTGACGCCCAGCCGCCCACCCTTCTGGTTTGGCGCGCTTTGCTGCAATGGATTGGCGGGATCGGCATCATCGGCATCTCCATCGCCGTCCTGCCGCTCCTGCGCTCGGGCGGGATGCAGCTTTTCCATCTGGAATCCTCGGACCGGTCGCCGGAAAAGCTGATCGCTCGTCCCGGCCATCTCGCCAGCGTCATCGCCGGGCTTTATCTGGGCCTCACCTGCCTGTGCGCGCTGGGCTATGTCCTGTCCGGCATGAGCGGCTTTGATGCGGTCCTGCACGCCCTCACCACGGTGTCGACAGGCGGGTATTCCACCACCGACCAGTCCATGGGCGGGTTCTCGGCCGGCGCGCAATGGGTGGCCATCGTGTTCATGCTGGCCGGGGCGATCCCGTTTCTCGCCTATGTGCGGGCGGTCAGCCGCCATGAGGGCCGACGTCCGGGCGCCTTTGAGGAAATCGTCGGACTTCTGGTGATCGTGGCGCTGGCGAGTCTTCTGCTGTTCGCCGCCGAGCTGGGCGGGCCGCCCGAGCATCCGGACGCGGTGCGGCTCGCCATCTTCAACACCGTCTCTGTGCTGACCACCACCGGCTATGCGGCGGGCGACTATCAGCTCTGGGGGCCGCTGGCCATGGCCACCATCTTCATCCTGACCTTTCTGGGCGGGTGCGCGGGATCGACGGCCGGCGGCTTCAAGGTGTTCCGCATCCAGATCATGCTCAAATCCACCTGGGCGAGCCTGCAGGCGGCGTCCTCCCCGCATGCGATCACGGTGGCGCACCATGCCGGACGGCGGCTGACAGCGTCGGACAGCGCCTCGGTGGCGCTGTTCGCGGGTTTGTATGTCGCCTGTTTCGCCATTGGCGCCGTCGCCCTGTCCGCCTTCGGCCTCGACTTCCTGACCGCCGTGACCGCGTCCGCCACGGCCATCGCCAATGTGGGCCCGGGCCTTGGCGACATCATTGGACCGGCGGGCAATTTCGCTACACTGCCCGACCCGGCCAAATGGCTGCTCTGCGTGCAGATGTTGCTGGGCCGCTTGGAAATCCTCGTGGCGCTCTATGTCTTCACGCCCCGCTTCTGGATGCGCTGATCCAAGCTGAAGGACCGCCCATGTCGCTGAACGCTGTCGCCCCTTACGTGCTGACGCTGGTCGCGGGCGCCATGGTGGCCGCCCAGCCGGCCTTCAACGGCCAGCTGTCGGCCCATCTGGGCTCGCCGATCCGCGCCGCGCTGGTCAGTTTCACGGCCGGCGCGCTGATCATGCTGGCGACCGTCTCCGTGGTAGCCTTCCGGTCCGGCTGGCCCAGCCCCGAGCGGATCATGAACACGCCGCCGCATCTGTTCGTGATCGGAGGCGCGTTGGGCGCCCTGTTCGTCACCACCGCCGCCTGGGCCACGCCGAAGATCGGCACGGGCTCCTTCTTCGCCCTGCTGTTCGCAGCCCAGCTGATCGCCGCCATGGCGATCGACCATTTCGGCCTCTTCGGCATCGAGGAACGGTCGGTGACCCTGATGCGGCTTCTGGGCGCGGGGCTTCTGACCCTGGGCGCCTGGCTGGTGGTCAATCACTAGAGCGGGGCCGCCCTTGCAATAGGGGCGCAGGCGCCGTACACCCGCGCCCTTCGCAATCTCGATGCGTTCCGGTTGGACTCCGGTCGCGTCCAGGCGACCCAAGAGGAATTCATGAAAGCCCAGTCCCAACGCCAGCTGCGCGCCGGTGAGCTCGTGCGTCGCGCGGTGTCCGACATCATTCGTGAAGGTCGTGTGCACGACCCGCATGTGAACACCGCCGCCGTGACCATCACCGAAGCGCGCGTCAGCCCCGATCTGCGCCACGCCACGGTCTATGTGGACCTTCTGGGAGGGGGCGATCGCGAGGCCGTGGCCACCGCGCTCAACCATGCCGCCGGCTTCATCCAGCGCGAGCTGGGCCGTCAGATCGAGCTCAAATTCACGCCCAAGCTGCGCTTCGCCGTCGATGACCGCATCGACGATGTGCGCGAAGTGGATGCGCTGCTCGATCGGCCCAGCGTCAAGCGCGACCTTGAAGACGGGGATGAGGACTGATGGCCCGTCGCAAGAAGGGCGAGAAGATCCATGGCTGGCTGATCCTCGACAAGCCGCTGGAAATGACCTCCACCCAGGCCGTGTCCAAGACGCGCTGGCTGCTGAATGCGCAGAAGGCGGGCCATGCGGGCACGCTGGATCCGCTGGCGTCGGGCGTGCTGCCGATCGCGTTCGGCGAGGCCACCAAGACCGTGCCGTTCGCCCAGGAGAGCTCCAAGGCCTACAAGTTCACCCTGCGCTGGGGCCGGTCCACGACCACGCTCGACGCCGAGGGCGAGGTGACGGGCGAGAGCGATGTGCGTCCGAGCCGGGACGCCATCGAGGCGGCGTTGGGTCAGTTCATCGGCGAGATCGACCAGGTGCCGCCGAAATTCTCCGCCATCAAGATCGATGGCGAACGCGCCTATGATCTGGCGCGCGCCGGGGAAGAGGTGGAGCTCGCCTCCCGCCCTGTGCGCATTGACGATCTGCGCCTGCTGGACGCGCCGAGCCCCGATCTCGCCGTGCTCGAGATGAAATGCGGCAAGGGCGCCTATGTGCGCTCGGTGGCGCGCGATCTGGCGATGGCGCTGGGGGCGGAAGGCCATGTGGCCGCGCTGCGCCGCACCAGGGTCGGCCCGTTCAGCGCCGCACAGGCTGTTTCACTGGACGTATTTGAGGATTTGGTCCATAAGGGCCACGCGCTGGAGGCCCTGCTTCCGGTCGAGACCGCGCTGGACGACATCCCGGCGACGGCCGTGACCGAGGACGAGGCGTTTCAGTTGAGGCAAGGACGCTCGATCGTACTGCCTCCCCGGCGAGCTTCAGAGCTGCGCGACCTTCGCCAACCCCGCGACATTGCAGGGAAGGATTTCTCGAAGGCTGTCGTGGCCATGGGGACAGACCGGGCTATTGCGATCGGCGAAGCACGCGCGGGCAAACTCTCGCCTGTTCGTGTCTTTCAATGGGATTAGGAGCCCGAATAGACGATGTCGATTACTGCAGAACGTAAAGCCGAACTGATCAAAGAGTACGCCCGGGGCGAAAACGACACCGGGTCGGCTGAAGTGCAAGTGGCGGTGCTGACCGAGCGTATCGCGAACCTGACCGAGCACTTCAAGACTCACAAGAAAGACAACCACTCTCGCCGTGGCCTGCTGAAGCTGGTCTCCCAGCGTCGGCGTCTTCTCGATTATCTCAAGAAAATCGATGAAGATCGCTACAAGGCGATTGTTCAAGCCTTGGGTCTGCGCCGCTAAGCGCAATCCAGAGGGACGCCGGCCGCCAATGGGCGCGCCGGCGTTTCCTTATCCGGCGTTCGCAATCCGGCGACGCCGAATTACGACCGTACGAACGAGAGATACATGTTCGATATCCAAACCGAAACGATTGAATGGGCCGGCCGCACGCTGACCCTCGAAACCGGCCGCATGGCGCGTCAGGCGAATGGCGCGGTGCTCGCCACCTATGGCGAAACCACCGTCCTCGCGACGGCGGTCGCACAAAAGGACGTCAAGCCGGGCGTGGACTTCTTCCCGCTGACCGTCAATTACCAGGAAAAATACTTCGCCGCCGGCAAGATCCCGGGCGGCTATTTCAAGCGCGAAGGCCGTCCGACCGACAAAGAGACGCTGACCTCGCGCCTCATTGACCGTCCGATCCGCCCGCTCTTCCCCAAGGGGTTCAAGAACGACACCCAGGTGATGATCACCGTGCTCAGCCACGATCTGGAAAATGATCCCGATGTGGTCGGCATGATCGGCGCCTCCGCCGCCCTGTGCCTGTCCGGTCTGCCCTTCCTGGGTCCGATCGGCGCGGCGCGCGTGGGCTACAAGGATGGCGAGTACATCATCAACCCGACCGTCGCCGAGATGGACGACACCGAGCTGGACCTGGTGGTCGCCGGCACGTCCGACGCGGTGATGATGGTGGAATCCGAAGCCAAAGAGCTGTCGGAAGAAACCATGCTGGGCGCCGTCATGGCCGGTCACGAGGCGTTCCAGCCCGTGATCGACATGATCATCCGCCTGGCCGAGAAAGCCGCCAAGGATCCGTGGGAATTCGAGCCGGAAGATCATTCCGACCTCGAAGCCAAGGTGAAGGCGCTGGTCGGCGACGAGATCGCCAAGGCCTACACCATCACCAACAAGACCGAGCGTCAGGCGGCGGTCTCTGCGGCGAAAGAGAAAGCCGTGGCCGAGCTGGCCGCGACCGAAGAGAACCCCGACGGCGCCGACATGGTCGTGCTCAAGGACGTTCTGAAGGGCGTGGAAGCCAGCGTCGTGCGCGGCGGCATCATCAAGACCGGCAAGCGCATTGACGGCCGCTCGCTCGATCAGGTCCGCCCGATCGTGTCCGAAGCCACCGTCCTGCCGCGCACCCACGGTTCTGCGCTGTTCACCCGCGGTGAAACGCAGGCCCTGGCGGTCGTGACCCTGGGCACCGGCGAGGACGAGCAGTTCATTGACGCCCTGACCGGCACCTACAAGGAACGCTTCCTGCTGCACTACAACTTCCCGCCCTATTCCGTCGGCGAGACCAGCTTCCGTCTGGCTCCGGGCCGTCGGGAAATCGGCCACGGCAAGCTCGCCTGGCGCGCGCTGAACGCCGTGATGCCGAACGCGGAAACCTTCCCCTACACCGTGCGTCTGGTGTCCGAGATCACCGAATCCAACGGCTCGTCCTCCATGGCGACCGTGTGCGGCGGCTCTCTGGCGCTGATGGATGCGGGCGTTCCGATCACCCGTCCGGTGTCCGGCATCGCCATGGGCCTGATCAAGGACCCGGAAGGCGTGGCGGTTCTGTCCGACATTCTGGGTGACGAAGATCACCTCGGGGACATGGACTTCAAGGTGGCCGGCACCGAAGAGGGCGTCACCAGCCTTCAGATGGACATCAAGATCGCCGGCATCACCAAGGACATCATGCAGACCGCGCTGAACCAGGCGAAGGGCGGCCGCATGCACATCCTTGAAGAGATGAACAAGGCGCTCTCGGGCACGCGTGAAGCTCTGAACGAGCACGCGCCGAAGATCGAGACCATCCAGATCCCGACCGACAAGATCCGTGACGTGATCGGCTCGGGCGGCAAGGTCATCCGCCAGATCGTCGAGGAAACCGGCGCGAAAGTGGACGTCAACGATGAAGGCCTGATCAAGGTCTCGTCGGTGTCCGCGGACTCCATCAAGGCGGCGCTCGACTGGATCAAGGGCCTGACGGCGGAGCCGGAAGTGGGCGAGATCTACAAGGGCAAGGTCGTCAAGGTCGTCGATTTCGGCGCCTTCGTGAACTTCTTCGGTCCGCGTGACGGCCTTGTGCACGTCTCGCAAATGAAGAATGAGCGCGTGGGTCACCCCAAGGACGTGGTCAGCGAAGGCCAGGAAGTCTGGGTGAAGCTCTTGGGCTTTGACGATCGCGGCAAGGTGCGCCTGTCGATGAAAGTCGTCGACCAGGAGACCGGCGAAGCGATTGAGGAAGAGGGCGGCGAGGACTAGTCCTCACCCCTCTGATCGCAAGATCAAAAGAAACCCCGCCGGAGCGATCCGGCGGGGTTTTTGTTTGTCTCTGGCGGCTCAGGCCAGCTCCATCGCCTGGGCAGGCTGCGCGTGTCCGCCTCCCTTACCAATCCGTCATTCTGCGGACAGGCAAAGCTCCGTTAAACTCCCTCCCGAATGCGAAAACGCAAGTCAGGGGAGGGCTTTATGTCCACACTTATTCGCGCCGCTCTGGGCGGCGTTCTGGTGCTGAGCGTCAGCGCCGGAGCCGCCATGGCTCAGGACGGCTATCGCCTGCCGCCGCAGGATATCGTTGATATCGTTGACGCGCCGCCATCGCCCTTCACCACGCTGTCGCCGGACAAGCGCCATCTCTTGCTGCTGCATCGCGAAGGCTTGCCGCCGGTCTCCGAACTGGCGCGCCCGATGGAGCGCCTGGCGGGTCTGCGGCTGGATGCCGAGACCAATGGTCGTCACGGCCCGCGCTCGGTGGTCGGCCTGTCCGTGATCGATCTGGATACGGGCGAAGAAACCGAGATCAGAACGCCCGAGGATGCGGGCCTGTCGGGCTTCACCTGGTCCCCGGACGGCTCCAAAGCCGCTTTCCTGGTCACCGACGCAGACTCCATTGGCGTCTGGGTGGCGGACATGGCCACCGGTCGCGCCCGCGAGATCATCCCCGAGGGCGTCAACGCCGTCTTCTCCGCGCTCGACTGGATGAATGACAACGAGACCCTTCTGGTCACCCTGGTGTCTGATGAGCGCGGCCCGCGCCCCGAGCGCGCCCGCGTGCCCGATGGCCCGGTGATCCAGCAGGCGAACGGCTATGAAGCCCCGGTGCGCACCTATCAGGATCTCCTGGGCGATGCGGATGACGCCGCGCTGTTCGCCTGGCTGGCGGAATCCCAGATCGTTTCGGTGGATGTGACTGCGCGTCGTCCGCGCCCGCGCCCCATTGGCGAGCCGGGGCTTTACTATTCGGTCGAACCGTCGCCGGGCGGGGAGTACCTGCTCATCGACGAGCTGAACGCGCCCTTCTCCTATGACGTGCCGTGGTCGAGCTTTGCCGAGACCACCGAGGTCTGGACCATGGGTGGCGAGCTGGTCGCCGAAATCGCCGATCACCCCATCGCGGACGGCGTGCCGATTGGCGGGGTCATCACCGGTCGCCGCAATATCGAATGGCAGGCGTCCGCCGCTGCGCGCCTGATCTGGGCCGAAGCGCTCGATGGCGGTGATCCGCGAGTGGAGACCGATCAACGCGACAGCGTCTGGGCGCTCGATGCGCCGTTTGACGGCGAGCCGGTCGAGATCGCCCGCTTCGAGGATCGCTATTATGGCGTGACCTTCACCTCCGAAGGCCAGTTCGGCATGGCGGTGGAATATGACCGCGATACGCGCGAGGTTCGCAACTGGCTTGTGGACTTTGCCCCGGGCGGGGCCGAGCCGCGCCTGTTTGAAGAGCGCTCGATCCAGAACAGCTATGCCGATCCCGGCTCGCCGCTGACCATCCGCAACGGGTTCGGCCAGTCCGTCGCGGCTGTGATCGATGGCGCGATGTATTTCACCGGTGACGGCGCGAGCCCCGACGGGGACCGCCCCTTCCTCAACCGTGTGGATTTCAACACCTTCGAGACCACCGAGCTGTGGCGCAATGCGGGCGAGAACTATGAGGAGGTCATCGACATCCTGTCTGATGACGGCGCGCGCTTCCTGACCTCCTATGAGGACCCGGAAACTCCGCCGAACGTCTATCTGCGCGAGGGCGACGGGATGCGGGCGATCACCGCGTTCGAGAACCCCTATCCCCAGCTCAACGCCATCCGCAAGGAGCTGATCACCTATGAGCGCGAGGATGGCGTGCCGCTGTCGGCCACCCTCTACCTGCCGGCGGATTACCAAGAGGGCGATAAACTGCCGCTTCTGATCTGGGCCTATCCGCTGGAGTACAATTCCGCCTCGGACGCGGGTCAGGTGCGCGGCTCGCAATACCGCTTCTCACGGGTGGCGGGCACCAGCCCCCGCTTCATGGTGACCCAGGGCTATGCGCTGCTGGAAGACGCCACCATGCCCATTGTCGGCGATGATCCGGAAACCGTGAATGACACCTTCGTGCACCAGCTGGTGCTGTCGGCGGAAGCCGCAATCGCGGACAGTGTGGAGCGCGGCTATGGCGATGGCGAACGGGTCGCGATCGCGGGCCATTCCTATGGCGCGTTCATGACCGCACACCTGCTGGCGGGATCGGACCTGTTCCGCGCGGGCATCGCCCGCTCGGGCGCCTACAACCGCACCCTGACGCCGTTCGGCTTCCAGTCCGAGCGCCGCACCTATTGGGAAGCGCCGGAGTCTTACTATCGGCTCTCGCCCTTCATGCACGCCAATGACATTGATGAGCCCATGCTCATGATCCATGGCCAGATGGACAACAATTCGGGCACCTATCCGATTCAGTCCGAGCGCATGTTCGCAGCGGTCAAGGGCAATGGCGGCACGGCCCGGCTCGTCATGCTGCCCTATGAAAGCCATGGCTATCGGGCGCGCGAGAGCGTGCTGCACGTGCTGGCGGAGTCCATCGACTGGCTGGATACGTATGTGAAGCCCGAAGAGCCGGTGGTCCCCCATGTGCCCGATCAGGGCGAACGCGAAGCGGAGTAGGCGCTTCAGCTCCCCACGAAACAGCGCCCCGCCGGTCCTCCGGCGGGGCGTTGTGCATGGTACGCATGCTTCAAACGCTATTAACGAGAACGGATTTCACATTCGGCTTCAGACCCATGTCGTGAGGAGCCGGGATGCGGAATCTGCTTGGAAGCTCACTTGAAAAACAGGCGCTTGAACAGGCGATCGACGCCGTCGTCACCATTGATCCGAACAACAGGATCATCTTCTTCAATGCTGCGGCGGAGCGGCTTTGGGGGCTCAAGCGTTCGGAAGTCATGGGCCAGAACGTCAAGATTCTGGTGCCGCCCCATTTGCAAGCGGGTCATGACGGGCTGATCAACGCCAACCGGCAGGGCGCCAAGGACAAGATCGTCGGCACTTCGCGCGATATCGAGCTTGAACGCCGTGACGGCGTGAAACTCTGGGTCAATCTGGCGCTGTCGCGGGTGAAAAGCGGCTCGAAGGTCTATTACACGGCCTTCGTGAAGGATGTCAGCGCCGAGCGCGAAGCGCGCGAGACGACACGCCAGATCCTGGACCAGGCGCTGGACGCCGTCGTCTCCATCAACGACCAGAACATCATCACCTATTTCAATCGCTCCGCCGAGCAGTTGTGGGGTTATGAGGCGGACGAGGTGGTCGGCCAGAACGTCAAGATGCTGGTGCCCCGGGAGTTCCGCGCCAATCACGACACCTTCGTCAACGCCAACCGCACGACCGGCCAGGACAAGATCGTGGGGACGTCCCGCGATGTGGAGATCGAGCGCAAGGATGGCGAGCGGATCTGGGCGAACCTGTCACTCTCCAAGGTGCGCGCCGGCGAGAAGATCTTCTACACCGCCTTCGTCAAGGACATCACCGAACAGCGTCGCAGCCGGGAGACCATCACCCAGACCCTGTCCCAGGCGCTCGACCCCGTGGTCACCATCAATGCGCGCAATGAAGTCACCTTCTTCAACGCTGCGGCGGAACGCTTCTGGGGGTACAGGGCCGAGCAGGTGCTGGGTCAGAACGTGAAGATGCTCGTCCCGTCCGAAATCCGGGACAAGCACGATGATTATGTGAACGCCAACCGGACCACGGGGGTGGACAAGATCGTCGGTCGCTCCCGCGAGGTGCTGGTGGAGCGCGCGGACGGCCAGCGCGTCTGGGGCTCGCTGTCGCTGTCCAAGATCCGCGTTGATGGCGAGGTGTCCTACACCGCCTTCGTCAAGGATGTGGACGCCGAGGTCCGCAATCGCGAGCAGTTCAAGCTCTTGTCCCTGGTGGCCGACGAGACGGACAATCTCGTCATCATCACCGATGCCCAGGGCCTGATCGAATACGTCAATCCGGGCTTTGAAAAGCTGACCGGCTATACGTCCGAAGAGGTGATGGGCCGCAAGCCGGGCGAGTTCCTTCAGGGGCCTGAGACCAGTGCGGAGACCCGCGCCAAGATCCGCCAGCAACTGCATGCGGGCGCGCCCTTCTATGACGAGATCCTGAACTACACCAAGTCGGGCGAGCCCTACTGGATCTCCATGTCGATCAACCCGGTGCGCAACGACGCCGGAGAGCTTGTCCGCTTTATCTCCGTTCAGGCCAACATCACTGACGTCAAGCTCAAGGCCAAGGAGTTCGAGACCCGCATGGCCGCGATCACCGAATCCAATGTCGTGCTGGAATGGGCGGCGGATGGCGCGCTCACGCAGGGCAATGACAAGCTCAATCAGGTGATGGAGCGGATCGGTCTCAAGGACCGCAAGACGATGTCGCTGGACGCTCTGTTCACGTCTGAACAGGTCGAGCAGATGAAGCGCGGCCAGACCGTGACCGATGAGATCATGGTGAAGGGGGAGCGGGATACCGCCTGGCTCTCGGGCGCGGTCCAGGTATTGCTGGGCTTTGGCGGACGGGTGGAGCGCTTCACCATGTACGCCACCGATTCCACGGCCCAGAGAAAGGCCAGCGCCGAGACCCGGACGATTGTCAGCGGCGTGCTCGAACAGGTCAGCAAGATGGCGGAAAGCCTGCGCGACATTTCCGAGCAGACCAATCTTCTCTCGCTGAACGCCAGCATCGAGGCGGCGCGTGCGGGTCAGCATGGCGCGGGCTTCGCCGTGGTCGCGACCGAGGTGCGGGAGCTGGCGGACCGCTCGTCCAAGTCGACAGACGAGATCGCGCGCGTGGTGGTCTCCACCCAGGCCAAGCTCACCGAGCTGGAGCAGGGCAAGGGGCTGGACAAGGCGTCCTGATCGCCTGCTCGCAAACAGAAAACCCCGCCGGATCGCTCCGGCGGGGTTTGTCTTGCGCGGCTGTGAGCGCCTAGAAGCTCGCCTGGACACCCAGGGTGAACACATTGGTGCTCGCATCGCTTTCCGACCAGCTCTCGCCCGTGGGCAGATTGCCGCCGGACAGGAAGTTGAGCGGCACCCAGCCTTCGGTCCGGATCAGCTCGCCGAAGAGATTGACCGACGGGCTGATGAAATAGGATCCGCCCAGAACCCACTGATCCTGCTTTTCCCAGGGCGCGCCGTCATCGCCGGACACAAAGCGGCTGAATTCAAACGACACCGCGAAGTCCTCGGTCGCGTTGAGGTCAAACCAGTAGCGACCGCCCAGGGTGAAGGCGCTCGGCGCCACGGCTTCGAACGCAGAGTAGATCGGCACCGGCGAGGCCGTGCCCGGCCAGTCCTCGGTGGTCGCCGCATACTCGCCCAGCAGTTCGAGCCGGCCCAGATCCGCCTGGGCATAGGCGGCCCAGCCCGGATTGTTGTCGTCGCACGGATTGAAGTGGAAGACCGGATAGGCCTGGCAATAGGCGGTGGCCTCGGTATAGCTCGCGCCCGCCATCAGGGTGCGGCCCTCGGCCAGAACGGCGGTGTAGTTCACGTCCACCGCGAAATTGTTCACCCGGCTGGGGACATTGGTGTCTTCGACCGGAGCGTTGTGGGCGCGGAATTGCGAGCCGCCCTGGATCGCCATGGCGCGCACGTGCAGGCCATTGTTGTAATAGCCGACCATGCCGCCCGTCGCGAGACCGGCGAAGGCGTGCCAGTTGGTGGAGTTGGTGAACGGGCTGACGGTGTCGTTCAGGCCGAAGGGCGTGTCCATCTTGCCAATGGCGGCGTACCAGGGGGTGCGCTCGAGATCGCCGAACAGCACGAAGGCGCGGCGCAGCTGGATCTGGTTGCGGTTGAGATCGGTCAGCGTGCCCGACCCGAAGCTCTGCTCGGGATCGTAGAGCATTTCCGAATACAGCGTGATGGAGTCCGTCATCCGGCCGGTCACGGCCAGCTGGGCGGAGTGCACCACGAATTCCGACACCGTCTCGCCGATCTGGTTGGCCGAGGTCGGGTGCCGCATCAGCCAGCCGAACTTGGTGTTGGAATTGCTTTCCTGATAGTTCGCCAGCGCAGTGACATCCCCGCTGAGGGTGACGCGGCGATCGAGCTCGCCATTGCGCGCGGCGTTCAGGATGGTCAGCGGGCGGGTGTTCACGCCTTCGGCGTGATCCAGCACCTGATAGCCGTATTCAGGGCTGATCCCGACCAGATTCTGATGGAAGTCATCGCCATGGCTCATGCCGTGACCGCCTTCATGATGACCAGCGCCATGGTGCGCGGTCTGCAAAGGCGCATCGCCGTGATGCGCTGGCGCGGGATGGGCCATGGACGGCGCTGCAGGCGCGTCCGCTTGCGGCAGCAGGCCCTGGGCCTGCATCACTTCGAGCAGCTGGCGGTTCATCGCCTCGAGTTGCTGAACGCGCGCTTCAAGTTCCTCGATGCGCGAATCATCGTCGGCCAGGGCTGGCGCAGCCAGGCCGAGCGACAGCAGGCTGACGCCTGCGATCAGTGCGAATTTCATGAAAGTCCCCAATACATAAACAAACGGCGTTGTCCCGAACGCCGAGAGAAAGGGCCTAGACCCTTTGGGGTTAATAGAAGTTATACGACGCGCCCGCCAGCGGGCTAGACAGCGGCCCTGAACCCGCGGCTGACCGGTAATATGCGTCCATCCGAGAGGCGCGCCTCGGCGTCGCCATCGCCGGTCGGAACCAGTTCGCGGATGGCGGGGCGGCAGGCCATGTGCGAGCGGTGAAGCCGCACCGGATCGGCGCCGGCCGACTGCAGCAGGCTGATCAGCCGGGTCAGCGTCATGCGCGCCAGATGCTCGCCGGTCTGGGTGCGCACCTCGACATAATTGCCCGCCGCGCTGGCGCTCAGGATCTCACGCGCCGGCAACCGGATCTCGCGGCCGCCGCTGCGCAGGGTGATCACATGATCGGTGCGGGCGTCCTCGCGCGCCGCCTTCAGGCGCTGACGGGCGTCCTCGAGCTCGCGAAACAGCGCCAGCATGGCGAGGATCAGGCCGTAGGAGAGGGCGTCCTTGCGAAACTCATAGCCGAACTCGCCCAGCACGCCGCCCAGGCCCTCATAGTCAAAGCCGAAGAGCGAGGGCCAGAGGCCCATGCGCAATCCGTTCATGACGCTCACATGCACGGCCGAGAAGATCACAGCGCCCAGGGCGTGCACAGGCAGGGCCGTCCGCCAGCGCTCCAGCGTCACGGGAAAGCGCCGTTCCAGCAGCGCGACCGGAACGAACAGCAGGACCAGCACGAGATTGCTGGTCGCTTCCAGCGTCAGCGCGCGCAGCCAGCCTCCGGTTTCCCCGGCGCGACGCCATTCCTCGGCCAGCGACAGCCCGTTCACCAGCCAGAAGGCCAGGGTGACGAGCGCGAAAACCAGCAGGGTGTGGCGCAGGACGCGACGTTCAAGATCGGGGGTTTGCATGGTGCGATCATGCCAAGCTCTTCCGCGCCGGGCCAGAGCCGTGCTGCGTCATTCGCCCCCGAAACGCCGCGACTCGTCCCCGGAGCGCCGATGCTGGTCCCGGCAGTCCGTCTTTCGCCCCGGATACATGGTCGACCGACGCGCTCCCGATCAGAAGACGGGCTGGATCGATTGGGAGACGACACATGACTGAATCCGGACCTCGGGAGCTGGCCGCGCCACCCCGTCGCCATGATCTCGACTGGCTGCGCATCATCGCGTTCGGTCTTTTGGTGCTGTACCATGTGGGCATGTTCTACGTGCCCTGGGGCTGGCATGTGAAAAGCGTGCACGCCGGCCCCGGCGCCGAGCCGTTGATGAACCTTCTGAACCCCTGGCGGCTGGCGCTGCTCTTCTTCATTTCAGGCGTCGCGTTCCGCTATCTCCATGACAAGGCGGGCGCGTTGAAATTCGCGGTCGAGCGGACAGGACGGCTTCTGCCCGTGATCGTGTTCGGCATGATCGTGGTGGTCATGCCCCAGACCTATTTCCAGCTGCGCGAGATGGGCGAGATCGAGCCCGGCATTCTGGCGTTCTGGCCGCATTACATCACCGATTGGGAGATCGCCGGCATCGCCGTGCCGACCTGGAACCATCTGTGGTACGTGGTCTATCTCTTCGTCTATGCGCTGCTGCTGGCGCCTGTGATGGGCCTGCTCAAGGCGTTCGGGCGCGGGCCCGGCGCGGTGCTGGGCCGGATCTGGGACCGCCCATTCGGCCCGCTGGCCGTGATCGGGCTCGGTTTTGCGCCGATGATGGTCTACCGGGTGCTGCTGACGCCGCATTTTGACGTGACCCACAATCTTGTCTGGGACTGGGCGAACCACGCCTACAGCTTCACCTGCGTGCTGTACGGGTTCTACGCTGCGAAGTCCGAACGGTTCTGGGGCGCGGTGGATCGCGCCTTGCCCTGGGCGCTGGGCTTGAGTGTGGCGCTGGGCGTTGTGCTGACCCCGATCTGGGCGCTCTGGTGGGATCAGGTGGCCGAGATGCCGGTCCCGCTCTGGCTCGCGCGCGCCGGCCGGGTGCTCTACGCCTGGTCCATGATCGTGACGCTCCTGGGGCTTGCCCGGCGCTTCCTGAATACGGACGGACCGGTGCGGCGGTATCTGACCGAGGCGATCTTTCCGGTCTACATCCTGCACCAGACGATCACCGTGGCGGCGGGCTACGCCCTGACCCGGATAGGCTTTGATGTCTGGACCGAGTTCGTGCTTCTGACCCTCATCACCTATGCCGGCTCCTTCGCCGGGTTCGAGATCATTAGACGCATCCGACCTCTGAGGCCCCTGTTCGGGCTCAAGCTCTGATCTGCGCGCCCTGCATGCCCGCCATGCAGGGCGTTCGCGTTTCAGGCGTAGGCGGTCGCATCTCACGTGTGATATTTTGCGGACCGACCGACGGATGGCCCGCGCAAATGCGTATTCAGGCCGGATACGGTCTGGACATGGAACGGGATGAACCCAGATTTCTGGCGTGCGATCGAGCGCGATTTTACCCAGGGGCGCTATCAAGGCGTTCTTGAGAGCCTGCGTCCGCTGATCATTCTGACACCGCCCAGCCTTCAGGCCTTCAAGGTGTTTGGCGCGGCGGCGATCGCGGCGGGGGATGTTCCCGCCCTGGGCTGGGCCCTCTCTCAGCGTGACCGACTGGATGAAGCCGCCGCCCGGCTGGTGGTCGAGGTCTGGGCCATGGAAGCGGCGCGGCGCGAGCAGATGGAGCTCGCCGCCCGCCTGATGCAGCAGCTTTATGATCAGGGTTTGCGCACGCCGGATGCGATCTCGCGTCTCATCCGCTGGTCCATCGCCTCCTCGAACGTGGCGGGGATGAAGGCCCTCGCAGCCGCCGCCCTGCAGGACCATCCCGGCCAGCTCGAGCTGATGGAGGCGGTCGCCCAGCTTCATCTGGTTCATGGCGAGAAACAGCAGGCCGCCTGTCTGGCGCACGCGATTCTGGCCCAGGCGGGCGATCATGTGCTGGCCTTCGATCTGCTCGCCGAGGCCGAGCCCGATCTGGTCTGTCCCGACCTCATTGCGCGGTTTGAAGCGCTCGAACCCGGGCTGTCCGCCCGGACCGATCCGGCGGCTGCGACGCTGGGATTTGCGCTGGGGCGGGTGCATGAGGCGCAAGGCCGGCTGGCCCCGGCCTGGGCCGCTTTCGCGCGCGCCAACCGGATCCAGCGCCGCGTGCTCGCGCGCAGCGGGGCGCCGGTGACGCTGGCGCATGTGCAGCAGGTCTGGGCGCACGCCAGATCCGTGCAATCAGGGCTTGCCGCGATCACCGCCCCCGCTGCGCTCGCTCCGGCGGGGCCGCGACCGATCTTCGTGATCGGCGCGCCCCGGTCAGGCACGACGCTGCTCGAACGAATCCTGCGCGGGCATTCGGCGATTACCGGCTTCGGCGAGCGCGCCGACATGGCGCTGGCCTTTGAGCAGTTCTGCGCGCTTGAGGAGGGAACGCGGCTGGACCGGTTCGAGGCCCTGCGCGAGCGCTGGCGTCGCGCCTACTTGCTGCGCAACGGGCCGCAGACGCCTTTCATCCTCGACAAGCTGCCGTCCAATCTTGATCGGGTCGCGTTCATCCGGGCGCTGTTTCCGGAGGCGGTTTTGCTGCATTGCCGGCGGAACGCCGAGGATACGGCCGTCTCGCTCTTCACCAATGATTTCGGCTTTCGCCATGGATACTCGACCCGGTGGGACGATGCGCTGGGCTTTGTGCGGCACACCGAGGCCGTCGCCGCTCACTGGATCACAGCAGGGTTCGATCTCATTGAGGTGGGGTATGAAGCGCTGGTGGCGGACCCAGAAGGCGTGTTGTCGCCTGTTCTTGACCGATTGGGTCTGGCGTTCGAGCCGGGGTGTCTGAACGAACCGGACCCCAATGAGCCGGTCTTCACCCTGAGCCGCTCCAAGGTGCGCAACGCCATCGAATCGCGGGCGATCGGCCGGTATGCGCGATTTGTCGAGGCGGGCGCGAAACCGGGCGCCGAAGCGCCCGGTCTGCAAGGCGAGGGCCTCTAGGCGCTACTCGTCGATATCGGGCACGGCGACGGCGTGGAAGCCGGCGTCCACGTGCAGGATTTCACCCGTGCACGACTTGCCCAGATCACTCAGCAGGTAGAGCGCGGAACCCGCCACGCCTTCCATGGTGGTGTCTTCTTTCAGCATGGACCAGTCCTTGCCGGTCTTCATCAGGGTGCGGCCGCCCGAAATGCCCGCCATGGCGAGCGTCCGCATCGGACCGGCCGAGATGGCGTTCACGCGGATGCCCTGCGGGCCGAGATCGCGCGCGATATAGCGGGTGGAGGCTTCCAGAGCGGCCTTGGCGACGCCCATGACATTGTAGTTCGGCACGACGCGCTCGGAGCCCAGATAGGTCAGCGACACCATGGCGCCGCCGCCCTCTTCCTTGGACGGCATCAATGCGCTGGCGCGCTTGGCGGCGTCCACGAAGGAGAAGGCGGAAATGTCCATGGCGCGCTGGAAGCCCAGGCGCGTGGTGTTGTGGGTGAAGCTGCCCTGCAGCTCGTCCTTGCCGGCGAAGGCGATGGCGTGAACGAGGAAGTCGAGCTTGCCCCATTTGGCCTCGAGCGCCTTGAAGCAGGCGTCCATGGATTCGTCATTGGTGACGTCGGCGGTCACCATGAACGGCTCGTCGCCCAGGCTTTCCACCAGCGGACGCACGCGCTTTTCCAGCGCTTCGTCCTGATAGGAGAACGCCAGCTCGGCGCCCTGGGCATGCAATTGCTGGGCGATGCCCCAGGCGATGGAGTTCTTGTTGGCCACGCCCATGATCAGGCCGCGTTTGCCCTTCATCAGCGTGCCGGTCGGAAACTCGTTATCGGCCATGGCCGTCCCCTTCTTTTCGTGAGGGCGCCAGATCGCGCTGGCGCAGACTGGATGGACGGCGCAGCGCGGCGAACCGCTTTGCGCCCGGTGTCTCTGATGCGCTGATAGCGCACACCGGGCCGGGGTGTCGAGATTGACTGAGACGTGATACCCGACACAGCGTTTTGGCGTTGGTTAAACTTTAGCCGTCATGTCAGAATACTCATGGGGTCGGCGACTGAGCGCCGGGTGGGCGTGTGTCGCAAGTCAGGACTGTTGAGGACAAGCATGAAAGCCACTCCAACGCCGCGTTCGGTCGCCATACCGAAGCGCATTGGCAATCTGGACTGGGCGAGCGTGTTCGCCGCCATCATCTACCCGGCCCTGGGCGTCCTGGGCCTCGTCATCGCCTTCACACTGGGCCTGCTTCTGAACGGTCTGACCCTGCACTGGTGGTATCCGGTGCTGGCGCTGTTCGTGGGCGCGGTGACGCTGGTGATCTGCAATTTCGGCATCGGCGTGCTGCATCGCGTCTGGCAACACAAGGCGGGCGAGCTGAAGGCGCCCGCGCAGATCCTCACGGCGATCAATTGCGTCATCGCCATGCAGGGCAAGCTCAAGGACTGGGTGAACTATCACTCCCAGCACCATCGTCTGTCCGACAAGCCCGGCGATCCGCACAACCCGCATGAAAGCAAGCTGTGGGCGTGGATGGGCTGGCTGATCTTCCGCGATCCCAACGATCTGCAGCGTCCGACCGCCATGTGGCTGAAGGATCTCAAGACCGTGCAGATCCTCGATCGGCACTATTCCCTGATCACGCTGGGCGTGCACCTCATCCTGCCCGCGATCATATATCTGGCCGTCTGGGCGATGGGCGGCTCCTTGCTGCTGACCTTCATCCTGCACGCCTCCGCCGTGACGGCGCGCGCCATCCAGTTTCACGCCACCATTCTGGGGGTGAACGTGTTCGGCCATCTCAAGACCCCGCGCTGGGCGGATTACCTGCTGGCGATCCTGACGGGCGGCGAGGCCTTCCACGACCATCACCATGACGAGCCGGTCAGCGCGCTGCACCTGCCGCGCCGGGGCGTGATCAATCGCCTGCTGGACTATAACGGCACGATATTGCTGGTGTTCGAGAAGCTGCGCTGGGCCAGCGATCTCAAGATCGCCCCGCAATTCAGCGTTCCGGCGCGGATCACCGCCGCTTAGGAAAGCTATCGTTAACCCCAGCTTCACGATGGGGGCGGTCTCCTGAACGAAGCGGGCTAGGGTCTCCCTGGCTCGCAGCGTCAGGAGGGGAAGATGCCGCGTCAAACGTCGATCCTGTTTGTGTGCACCGGCAATATCTGTCGTTCGCCGACCGCAGAGGCGGTCGCCAAGGCGATGGCGGAGCGGACGGGCAAGGAGCTTGTGCTCGATTCTGCAGGCACCGGGGACTGGCATGTGGGCGAACGCCCGGACCCGCGCGCCGTCAAGGCCGCCGAGGCGCGGGGCTATGACCTGTCCGGCATCACCGCCCGCGCCGTGACCGATGATGACTTCATCCGCTTTGATCATCTGATCGCCATGGATGAAGGCCACCGGCGTTGGCTGGCCGAGGCGCGCAGCGGGCGGCAATTGCCCGAAACCAAGATTTCCCTGTTGATGGATTGGTCGGTCGGGCTCGCCCGCACCTCCATACCCGACCCCTATTATGGCGAAGAGCGTGATTTCGAGACAATGCTCGACCTGATCGAAAAGGGCTGTCAGGGCCTGATTTCGCGGGTGTAAATTCCTGATATGCATAAGGAATAATTTTATACAAGTCTCGATTGGCTAATTATGCGTTAACACGTCGCTCAGGTTGAGTTAACCGGCCTTGACTAAGCTTGTTGGCGAAGTCCCGTGCCTCTAGTAAACTGTGATTCGTAAGGGGGGTTGACTCTAGAGGGGTAAGGCATCTAGAAACCGCGGCCCGCTGAGTCGAAGTGTTATGAAAAAACTGTTCCAATCATACGAAAGCGAGAAAAAGAAGGCGACTTCACAGATCGTGAAGCGTCAATCTCGTGGCAATGTGCTCGTGCAAGATGGTTGGTTTTTGACACTTCGAGGGCTGGCTAAGCTCTCTCGTAGCGCCGATCAGTCCGTTACTTATCTCGAAAAAAAATACGGTTGATATCCCATGAGCTCCTCAGGGGATGATGAAACGTGGGCAACACGTGTGCGTGAGATTTGCGTGCGTTGGAATGAAGCCGAAGGGATGATTAAGGTAGCGGAGCAAGTAAATGGCGAAATCATAAATCCTGCTATTTACGAGCTACGGTATGCTGGGCGCAGAATAGTAGAAGCATTGAAGTGTCACGAAGAAGGTGACATAGATAAAAGAAATAACCTTTTACACGATGCTGACTTCGATTGCTGTCGAGCTAAACACGATGCAATTGATGCTATAACAGCAAAAGTAGCAAATGATATGGCTTTAGCTACTAAGAAGCTGGGTGAAGATAACGTTCTTCAACATTTCCCAAATATTACAAAAATGTACAGAACTATTAAATCTGTGCGCTCGAAAATAAAAATATCTCGCGAAGATCGGGAGAACCGCGACGCGATTTATGAAACTCTGGGCGCTGGCGATATACCTGAGTTGGTTGAATTGTATGAAGAATTTCTAGGTTCCGAAGATTTATTGAAAGCTGCTGCTAGGAAAAACATGATAGGCCGCAACGTTGCTTATGTAGTAACAGGTTTAAGTCTAGTTATTGCGGCGTTTTCGACTTGGGTTGGTTTGTTCTGACCCCTCACAACCCCATCTGCCGCACGGCGAGATCGCGCATGATCTCTTCAGAGCCGCCGCCGATCGCCATCACCTTCACCTCGCGATAGATGCGCTCGACCGCGCAGCCGCGCAGATAGCCCGCGCCGCCCAGAATCTGCATGGCTTCATTGGCGCAGAATTCGGCGGTCTTTGAGGCGAAGACCTTGATCTTGGCGAGCTCTGCTGCGGGCATGGCCGCGCCCTTGTCCGTCGCCTCGTTCACCCGCCAGGCCACCATCTGCAGATAGGCGTCCAGCGCGTCGATGCGGCCGGACATGTCCGCGATCTTGTGCCGGATCGCCTGGTGCTTGATCAGCGGCTTGCCGAAGGTCTCGCGCTGCTGGGCGTAGGTGATGGCGTCATCGAGACAGCGTTTCGCCATCCCCAGGCACCCGGCCGACAGGGTCAGGCGCTCATAGTTGAAATTGTCCATGATCGCGAGAAGGCACAGCCCTTCCTGACCGAGCTGGTAGCGCTCGGGGATGCGGCAGCCGTCAAAGTGAAGCGTGGCGGTGTCCGAACACCACCAGCCCATCTTGTTGGTGATGGCGGTACGGGAAAAGCCGGGCGCATCCGCGGGCACGACAAAGAGGGAAATGCCGCCAAAGCCCTCACCGCCCGTCCGGGCGCCGACCACATACCAGCTCGCCTTCATCCCGCCGGTGATGAAGGTCTTCTCGCCGTCGATGATCCAAGAGTCTCCGTCCTTGCGGGCCTTGGTGACGATGCGCGACAGGTCCGACCCGCCCGAAGGCTCGGTCATCCCGAGCGCGCCGCCTTTGCGGCCCGCCACGATGTCGGGCAGGACCTCGGCCTTGATCTCGTCGCTGGCGAGGGTGTGAATCGGCCCGGTCATGATCCCGCGCGAGCCCAGAGACGCGTTCACCCCGCCCACGCCCGCATAGCCCATGGCGATTCCGGCATCGACCCGCATCAGGGCGTCTTCAAAACCGTTTCCGCCATAGGCTTCGTCAATGCCGAAGCCGAAGAGACCGAGCGCGCCGGCCTTTTCATGCAATTCCCAGGGAAAATCGCCCGCCTCGTCCCATTCATCGCCATGAGGTTCGATCTCGCGCCTGATGAAGCCCTCCACGCTGTCGCGGAACGCCTGGCGCTCGGGCGTGTCGAAGGGCCGGGCGAGGGCGGAAGTGGGTGCGTTGGACATGAAGGCCTCTCGAAGTCTCTTTTCCCTTATCGTAATAGGGTTGACGTATACGGCAAGTGATTTGAAGCGGGTGCGGATTTATCCCTCTCCCCTCCCTGAGGGGAGAGGTTAGGTGAGGGGTGAGCCGCGTCTGTCCATTTAAGCGAACTGCCTGTTGAAGCGCACCCCCTCACCCGGCCTCTCCCCCTTGTCCAAGGGGGAGAGGGGAAGGCTCTGCGTTGGGGTCTGATTTCGCTCTTTCTCTCGGGCGCGCGCCGCGCTACCTGCAGCGCCATGACACCGCTCACTCTCGCCGCCTTCGCCGGCGCCATCTTCATCCTGTTCTTCACCCCCGGCCCCGGGAACGTGGCCATGGTGGCGCGCACGCTCGACGCCGGACCGGCGCACGGTTTTGTCTATGGCGGCGGCATCATCACCGGCGACATTTTCTGGCTGACCGTGGCGATTACGGGCTTGAGCGCGGCGGCCGAGGCGGCCTCGGGCTATCAGGGTCTGTTCTGGATCGCCAAGCTGGGCGGGGCGGCGATCCTTCTGTGGTTCGCCTGGGGCGCGTTCCAGGGCTGGCGTCATCCCGCGCCGCCCGATGCGGTGATGAAGCCCGTCAGCAAGCGCGGGCTTCTGGCGACCTATGCGGCGGGCGTCGCCATGCCGCTCACCAACCCCAAGCCGATCATCTTCTATCTGTCCTTGCTGCCGGCGTTTTTTGATCTCAGCGCGGTGACGCCGGTCACCTACGCCATCATGGTCTCGATCATGCTCGCCATGTATGCGCTGACCGCGACGGTGCATGTGGGGCTGGCGCACAAGGCGCGCGACTGGCTGAAGGCGAAGGGCGTCAAGCGCTGGGCCGATCTCGTCACGGCGGTGATCATGGCTGCTGTGGCGGTGCTGTTGCTCACCCGCTAGGCGGGAAGCGGGAAAAGTCCACACCCGGAGTGTTTTCAACCATGGTGACAACGCCGCGAACGCGGTAAAACAAGACCATGTCAGAGACACCGAATCAGGAATACGGCGCGGAGTCGATCAAGGTCCTCAAAGGGCTCGACGCCGTGCGCAAGCGCCCCGGCATGTATATCGGCGATACCGATGACGGCTCGGGTCTGCACCACATGGTCTATGAGGTGGTGGATAACGCCATCGACGAGGCGCTCGCCGGTCATTGCTCGCAGGTCACCGTCTGCCTGCATGCGGACGGCTCGGCCAGCGTGACCGATGACGGTCGCGGCATTCCCACCCAGATTCACGCCGAGGAAGGCGTATCGGCGGCGCAGGTCATCATGACCCAGCTGCATGCGGGCGGGAAATTCGACCAGAACTCGTACAAGGTGTCCGGCGGCCTTCACGGCGTGGGCGTCTCTGTGGTGAACGCGCTGTCGGACTGGCTCGATCTGACGATCTGGCGCAATGGCCGCGAGCACACCATGCGCTTTCGCCGCGGCGATCCCGAGAACGGTCAGGATCTGCGCGAGGTGGGCGACGCCAACGGCAAGAAGGGCACCCAGGTGCGTTTCATGCCGTCTGAAGAGACCTTCTCCGACATTGTCTTCGAGCGCGCGCGCCTCCTGCACCGCCTGCGTGAGCTGGCCTTCCTCAATTCGGGCGTGAAAATCGTGCTGCGCGATGAACGCGAAGCCGAACCGTTTGAGGAAGTTCTGGAATATGAAGGCGGCGTGGCCGCTTTCGTCCAGCATCTCGATCGCACCAAGACGCCGATCTTCCCCGACCCGGTGCTGATCACCGGCGAGCGCGAAGGCGTCACCGTCGAGGCGGCGCTGGAGTGGAATGACAGCTATCACGAGAACGTGCTGTGCTTCACCAACAACATTCCCCAGCGCGATGGCGGCACCCACCTGGCGGGCTTCCGTGGCGCGCTGACCCGGGTGATCAACCAGTATGCGGGCAATTCGGGCATTGCGGCGAAATCCAAGGTCTCCATCACCGGCGATGACGCCCGCGAGGGCCTGACCTGCGTGCTGTCGGTGAAGGTTCCGGACCCGAAATTCTCCTCGCAAACCAAAGACAAGCTGGTCAGCTCCGAAGTCCGTCCGGCGGTCGAGAGCGCGGTCTATGACACGCTGACCGAATGGTTCGAGGAACACCCGGTCGAAGCCAAGCAGATCGTGTCGAAGATCGTCGAGGCCGCCGCCGCCCGCGAAGCGGCGCGCAAGGCGCGCGAGCTGACCCGGCGCAAATCCGCGCTCGACATCACCTCCTTGCCCGGCAAGCTGGCCGACTGCCAGCAAAAGGACCCGGCGAAATCCGAACTCTTCATCGTGGAGGGTGATTCCGCCGGCGGCTCCGCCAAGCAGGGCCGTCACCGCGAGAATCAGGCCGTGCTGCCGCTGCGGGGCAAGATCCTCAACGTGGAGCGCGCGCGCTTTGACAAGATGCTGTCGTCCGATCAGGTCGGCACGCTGATCACCGCGCTCGGCACCGGCATTGGCCGCGACCAGATCGATTACGACAAGCTGCGCTACCACAAGGTCATCATCATGACCGATGCGGACGTGGACGGCGCGCACATCCGGACGCTTCTGCTGACCTTCTTCTACCGGCAGATGCCCGAATTGATCGAACGCGGGCACCTCTATATCGCCCAGCCGCCGCTCTACAAGGTGATGCGCGGCAAGTCCGAACGCTACCTCACCGACCAGTCGGAAATGGACGCCTTCCTGATCGAGGAAGGCAGCTCGGAAGCCGTGCTGGAGCTCGCCAATGGCGAAACCATCACCGGTCAGGATCTGGCCGAACGGGTGAAGGCCGCCCGCGGCATCGCCCTGTCGCTGGATCGCCTCAGCGCCCGTGCGCCGAAATTCGCGCTGGAAGCCGCCGCCCTTGAGGGCGCGCTGCATCCGGACGCCACGCAGGACCAGGTCGACGCCGCCGCGCGCCGCCTCGCGGCGCAGGCCGATGAAGGCGAAGACGGCTGGGTGGGCCAGGTGCTGCCCGAAGGCGGCATCGTGTTCAAACGCGAAGTGCGCGGCGTGGTGGAATCCATCACCCTTGATGACAAGATCCTCGCCAGCCCGGACGCCAAGCGCCTGTCCGAACGCGCCTGGGCGATCCGGGGCGATTATCAGGGTCCGGCCTGGTTCCGTCGCAAGTCCGAGGACACGGAAATCTTCTCGCCCAACGCGCTCGTCAGCGCGGTGCAGGCCGCCGGCGCCAAGGGTCTGAAGATCCAGCGCTATAAGGGTCTGGGCGAGATGAACCCCGACCAGCTGTGGGAAACCACCCTCGACCCCGAAGCCCGCTCGCTGCTGCGCGTTTCTGTGACCGAGGCCGACACCGCCGACGAGCTGTTCTCCAAGCTCATGGGCGACGTCGTCGAACCCCGCCGAGACTTCATCCAGGAATTCGCCCTTGAGGCGGAGGTGGATGCCTAGGCGTCTGCGTTTTGCTGTAACATCAAGACCCCGGCCCGGCGCTTGCTAGGCCGGGGTTTTGTTTTGAGGGTGCTCTCAAACCCCACACCCTGTCATCCCGGCCCTGAGCCGGGACCTACTGCATGCGTCTCTGTGATCAGGACGGAGTGGCTCCGGTAGATCCCGGATCGCCTTCGGCGTCCGGGATGACGATGTGTGGACTTTTGATGTTCTCTCTTTCCTGGCGAAGGCCGGGACCCAGAGATCATGACGCGCCGCCTATCCGGCTCTGGGTCCCCGCCTACGCGGGGAAAGAGATGGGTGTTTATCCTCCCCCTCCCGCTCTTCCCCCATAATCGCCTCACTCCTCCAGAGCGGGCGGCCGGCGCGTTGG
>NZ_DJIQ01000044.1:11423-14389 GCF_002433705.1 Oceanicaulis sp. UBA6590 | reverse complement strand
GACGCCGAACAGCTTGCCCTTCTCGGTCCACAACACGATCAGAAAGGCGATGGCGCCCAGCACCGTGAAGCCCAGGGTGATGGGCAGGACCGTACCGTCATAGCCCTGGCCGATCACCGAGCCCAGCACGGCGCCCGCCATGGCGGTGGAGGAGCCGTAGAGCGCCGCGGTCGTGCCCGCCCGGTCGCCGGCGGGCTCCATGGCGAGCGCGGAAAAGTTCGCCCCGATCATCGAGAACAGCATCAGCGCCGTCATCAGGAGCAGGAAATAGGCGAGGAAGGGCGGCTTTCCGAAGAAGGCGAGGGTCAAGTTCGCGCCATTGACCAGCAGATAGGCGATGAGCGCGGAATGGGAGATGCGGCGCATGCCCAGACGGCGCACGATCTTGGCGTTGACGATATTGGCGCCCGCAAGGCCCAGCGCGATCACCGCGAAGGCGATCGGAAACATCGCGCCCAGCTCGTAGAGTTCCGCCAGCACCTGCTCGGATGTCGCGATGAAGGCGAACAGCGCCCCCATGATGAAACAGGACGCCGTCAGATACCCCAGCGTGATGCGGTTGGATGCGGCGAGCGCGTAATTCTTCATTGCTGAGCCGAGGCGCAGTTCGATCCGCTTTTCCGGATGCAGGGTTTCAGGCAGGCGCGTCATCATCCACAGCGCCAGCGCGCTCGCCATCACGAAGAGGAAGATGAAGATCACCCGCCAGTCGCCGCCGAACAGGATCAGCTGTCCGATGCTGGGCGCGAGGATCGGCGCGACGGTGAACACGGTCATGGCGAAGGACATGATCTCCGCCATGCGCCGTCCGGAGACCAGATCGCGCACGATCGCGACGGCGATCACTCGTGTGGCGGCCGCGGCGACGCCCTGCAGCGCGCGGGCCGCCACAAGCGCCCACAATCCCTGGGAGACCAGGCACAGCACCGTCGCCGCCAGATAGGCGACCAGCGCGATCAACAGGGTCTTGCGCCGCCCCATGGCGTCCGACAAGGGTCCGAAGCCCAGTTGCGCCAGACCGAAGCCGAACACGTAGGAGGTGATCACCAGCTGGCGGTCATTGCCGGGCGCGCCAAGCGCATGGCCGATTTCAGCCAAGGCGGGCAGCAGGATGTCGATCGAGAGCGCGTTCAACGCCATCAGGCAGCCGACCATGGCGATCAGCTCCCGGACAGCGATCTGGGGGCGAAGCGGATCGGGAGATTGCAGGTGCTGCATCGGGGGCTCCTCAGCGTCTCCCGACCCCGTTACAGGCTGGGACGTCAGTATTCGGGGTCCTGGTCCCAGGGCCAGCCGGGCGGATAATCCGCCGGAACAGCGCCGGGAAAGTCGGGGGTACGCTTCTCAAGGAAGCTTGTCACGCCCTCAGCCGCATCCGGCGACATGCCGCGATGGAGAATCGCCCGGCTTTCCAACCGATGCGCCTCCATGGGATGGCTCGCGCCCATCATGCGCCACAACAGCCGCCGGTTCATCGCGACCGAGACGGGGGCGGTGTCGCGAATAAAAAGATGCGCCCGTTCCAGCGCGCGCTGAAGCACGGCTTCGGGGGTGTCCGCCAGTTCGCTGACGAGCCCGCGCTCGTGCGCCTCTTCCGCCAGGAAGGTCCGGCCCGACAGCCCCCAGTCGAGTGCGGCCTCCACGCCGACCAGTCGGGGCAGGAACCAGCTCGCGCAGCCGTCCCAGGCGATGCCGCGCTTGGTGAAGGGCAGGGCGAACTTCGCCCCCTTCAGCGCCACGCGCGCATCCATGGGCAGGATCATGGTCGCGCCGATGCCGACCGATGCGCCATTGATGGCGGCGACGACCGGCTTCTCGCTGTCATAGATGCGCAGGTTCAGGCGTCCGCCGAAATCGCGCCATTTCGGATCGGTGTCCACCAGCTCGCCCTCGGCCTGAGCTGTTGCGACGGCGTTGAAGGTCTCCGCGCCCAGCGACAGGTCCGCCCCGGCGCAGAAGGCCCGGCCTTCGCCCGTGACGACCATGGCGCGCACCTTTGGATCGGCGTCCGAGCGGTCGAACGCGTCCGCCATCTCCTCGCCCATCTGGGTGGTGAAGGCGTTCATGGCGTCAGGCCGGTTCAGGGTCAGGAGCGCGATTGCGTCCTGCACCTCATAGCGGATGGTGGAATAGCTCATATCACTCCCCGGATGTGTTTTTCCGGGGAGCTTAAGCGCTTAATGCTGAGCCGTCAGCCGTTGTGTGAGGCTCTAGACGTTGAACTTGAACAGCATGACGTCGCCATCCTGAACGACGTATTCCTTGCCTTCCTGGCGCAGCTTGCCCGCTTCGCGCGCACCGCTCTCTCCGCCATTGGCGACATAGTCGTCAAAGGCGATGGTTTCGGCGCGGATGAAGCCGCGTTCGAAATCGCCATGGATGACGCCCGCCGCCTTGGGCGCGGTCCAGCCCTTGCGAATGGTCCAGGCGCGAGCCTCTTTCGGGCCGGCGGTGAAATAGGTCTGCAGGTCCAGGAGGGTGTAGCCCACATGGATCAGACGATCGAGGCCCGGCTCGTCCAGGCCGATCTCTGAGAGGTATTCGGCGCGCTCGTCATCTTCCAGCAGCGCCAGCTCGGATTCGATCTTGGCGGAGATCACGACGCAGGCCGCGCCTTCCCTGGACGCTCGCTCTTCCACCATTTTGGAGAATTCATTGCCGGTTCCGGCGCTGTCTTCGTCCACATTGGCGACGAACATCACGGGTTTGGAGGTGAGGAGCTGGAGCATTTTCCACTCCTTGCCCATGTCCACTGGCACATCGGCGTTACGGGCCGGACGGCCTTCGCGCAATTCGGCCAGCGCCAGGTCCACGAGCTCGATGGTGGCTTTCGCCTCCTTGTCGCCGGACTTGGCTTTCTTCTCGAGATTGGCGCGGCGCTTTTCGAGGCTTTCCATGTCCGCGAGCATCAGCTCGGTCTCGACGGTCTCGAAATCGGCCAGCGGATCGATCTTGCCGGCGACGTG
>NZ_DJIQ01000044.1:0-11042 GCF_002433705.1 Oceanicaulis sp. UBA6590 | reverse complement strand
TTGGCGAGGAACTGGTTGCCCAGACCTTCGCCCTGGGACGCGCCTTTCACCAGGCCTGCAATGTCCACGAAGTTCATGCGCGCCGGGATGATGTTGGCGGAGCCGGCGATCTCGGCCAGCTTCATCAGGCGCGGTTCGGGCACCGCCACCTCGCCCACATTGGGTTCAATGGTGCAGAATGGATAGTTCGCCGCCTGGGCCGCCGCCGTCTGGGTCAGCGCGTTGAACAGGGTGGACTTGCCCACATTCGGCAGACCGACAATCCCGCATTTGAAACCCATGGCGCACGCCTCCTGAACATCCTTGCCGCGACCGGCTCGCTTTGGCGGGCCGTATAGGCCGGATGCGCTAGTGAGGGAAGGGGGGCGGACAGACGCCCGATCGCCCGGCCGGGCGCTAGGCGGCGTTCACGGCTTCCAGGAAAGCGTCGATCCGGTCGGACAGATTATCGGAGTTGGTGCGCAGCTCTTTCGCCATTTCGGCGATCTGGTTGGCGGCGGCCACGGCGTTGCGGGCGCCCTGCATGACCTGGGCGCTGTCCTCATCCACGGCCTGGGTCTTCTGGGCGGCGGTCTGGGCGGTGCCGGAAATCTCGGCGACGGCGGCGGTCTGTTGTTCGACGGCGGATGCGCTCTCGGCGGAGGCGGCGTCGATCTCGCTGATCTCTTCGACGATGGCGGCAGCGGTTTTGGACGCGTCCTGCACGCTCGCTTCAAAACGGGAAATCCGTTCGCCGATGGTTTCGGTCAGCTTGGTGGTCTGGGTTGACAGCGCTTTCACTTCGCTTGCGACCACGGCGAAGCCCTTGCCCGCTTCGCCGGCGCGCGCGGCCTCGATCGTGGCGTTCAGCGCCAGGAGATTGGTCTGCTCCGCCACCGCATTGATGCCGGATATGATCTCGACCATGTCCGCCAGGGCCGAGGCCATCTCGGTCATGCTGGCCTGGCTTTCCTGGGTGCGCTCGGCGGTGCGGCGGGTGAGGTTGGAGACCCGCTCGGCGGAGCCGCGCACCTCGTTGATGGACACATTCAGCTCTTCCGTGGCGGCCGCCATGGTCTGCACGCCATTGCTGGCTTCCCGGGCGGCTTCGTTCATGGAGGACGCGCGCGTCTGGCCGTCCTCGGCGGCATGGCGGGATGTCTCGGCGGCGTTGACGACCTGCTCCAGCAGCGCTTCCACCGCCCGCAGGGTCTGGCCCGCGCCGGTCTTGAAGGTCTCGATCTCCGCCTGGAGTTTCTGGGCGCGTTCCGCCTCGGTGGCCTTGCGCGAGAGCTCGCCGGCGGACGCGGATTCCGCGTCGCGCAGCTGAGCGGTCATGTGATTGAGCGCCTTCGAGATGCGGCCGATCTCGTCGCCGCGAGCGTCCAGGCTGTCATCGGTGCTGCGATCACCCTCGGCGACGGCGTCCATGCGCGCAGCGAGATCCAGCATGGGCTTGAACATGCGCTGGATGACCGGCCAGGCGGCGACAGCGGTGATGCCGCCTGCGATGGCGGTCGCCAGCAAGAAGCCGACCCAGCCCGCGCCCAGAGCGGCGTAGATCGCCGTCTTGAGCATCACTCCAAAGGTCATCAGTCCGAGAAAGACCAGAATGAAGCGAACGGAAAGCGGAAGGGCAGGCATGGCGCATCTCTCAGCTGGGGACTGGATTTCTGATGCGGCCGGTTCGGTTAATCCCCCCCTAATGAGCCTGTGCAAAACCACACTCATCAGAGGGGAATAGGGCGAATAATCTTATGCTCAGGCGGCGCGGACCGATTTGAGGAAATCGTTGATGGTCTGCGACATGGACGAGGCGTTGGTCTCGAGCTCCTCGCACAGGGCGGCGATCTGCTCAGCATTGGTGACCGATTGTTCCGCGCCCTGCATGACCGTGCTGGTCTCCTCATCCACAAGCCCCGTCCGTTCGGCGGCGGTCTGGGCGGAGCGGCTGATCTCGGCCACGGCGGCGGTCTGCTGTTCGACGGCGGACGCGCTTTCAGAAGACGCCTGATCGATCTGGATCATGGCCTCTGCGACGCTTTCGGTCGCCTCGCCCGCGTCCTGAACCAGGGATTTGAAGTTCTGGATCCGGGCGTTGATGGTTTCGGTCAGCTTGGTGGTCTGCTCGGCGAGGGCCTTCACCTCGCTCGCGACCACCGCGAAGCCCTTGCCCGCTTCGCCGGCGCGCGCGGCCTCGATCGTGGCGTTCAGCGCCAGCAGGTTGGTTTGTTCGGCGACGGCGTCGATCCCGGCGATGATCTCGGTCATGTCGCTGAGGGATTCGCTGATATCCTCCATCTTCGCCCGGCTCTGCTGGGTCTGTCCCGCAGAGGCGGAGGTGAGGTCCGCCACCCGGGCCGCTGACCCGCGCAGTTCGCCGATCGAGGCGTTCAGCTCTTCGGTGGAGGCGGCCATGGTCTGCACCCCGGCGCTCGCGGCGCGCGCCGCTTCGCTCACCTTCACGAGGCGGTCGCGGCTTTCGATGGAGGTGGACTTGGTCGCTTCAGCGGAGGCATGCACTTCGCGGGCGGCCTCGATCACGGCGCTCAGCACTTTCTGAGCCGCATTCTCGAATTTCGAGATTTCTTCAGCCAGTCGCTCGGCGCGTTCGGCTTCCCCCGTCTGCTTGTCGAGTTCGGACTGACGCAGGGCTTCGGCGTCTTTCAGCTTTGCGCACAGATCCTGCACCGCCTTGGCGATGCGTCCGATCTCGTCCTTGCGGTCCAGGAACTGGTGATTGGGCGCGTAATTGCCATGCGCGACCTCATCAATCGTCTGGGTCATCGTGTTCAGCGGGGACAGAGCCCGACGGCTGACCCAGAACCCGACGCCGCCGGCAATGGCGAGCGCCATGAGCGCAAGCAGACCGGTGATCATGAGCACATGATTGCGCGTGGCGATGATGGCGGCTTTCTCGACCCCCACATAAAGAATGCCGATGGTTTCGCCATCGGGGGTGAAGACCGGCTGGTAGGCAGTGAAATAGTCCTTGCCCAGGATCGTCGCCTGACCGCGGAAGCCCTGCCCGGCCATCATGGAATTGTAGACCGCGCCCTGGCCCAGCGGCGTGCCGACGGCGCGATTGCCGTCCGGTTTGACGATATTGGTCGTGCGGCGGAAGAAGTCGTTCTCGGCCGGAGACCAGATGAACAGCGTTGCGGTCTGTCCCGTTTGCTGGCCGATGGAGTCGATCATCTCATGGGAGCTGAACTCCGGCAGGGCGGGCGCCACCAGCCGCGTGATATCGCCTTCGCGATTATAGCTGATCTCCAGTTCCGGCAATCGCGTCGCCTGCAGCGTGGCCGCCGCCACCCGCAAGTTCATCTCCTGCGCCTCGGAAGCGGAGCGCGAAATGGAATTGTTGATCACCCAGCCTGCCGAGATGGCGGTCAGCGCGATCCCGATCGCCACAAGACCCAGGATCAGGGCCACGAGCCGCGTCACTAGAGAGTTGGACATTGAAATCCCCATGTATCGACTTCACCCACGAACTCATGAGTGTGCCTAACAAAAGCTGAAGAAGTCTGAGGCGAAGGCGTTAACAAAGAAAATGTGATCTGGTTGTGTGGCCTTGAAGCCGTTTTGGCCTTATATGCCGCGCTCCTGTTGCTGTTCGCCGCCGATCTTGACCCGGCGGGGGAGAGGATGATGACGACATTGATTTCCAACGCGCCGCGTTCGAACGCGGGCGCGTCAATGCCTGACATGCCGAAACCGGCTCTGGATGAAGCGCGCGTGGACGCGCTGATGGCCGAGTACGGGCTGACGGGCGAATTCCTCAATCTGGGCGGCGAGCCCTCTGACCACCGCGTGGTCGCGGCCATGTCCGGCGGGGTGGACAGTTCCGTCGTGGCGGCAGTGCTGCATCGCGCGGGCTATCAGGTCGTGGGCATGACGCTGCAGCTCTACGATCATGGCGAGGCCGTGCACCGAAAGGGCGCGTGCTGCGCGGGCCAGGACATTCATGACGCCCGCCGCGTGGCGGAGGCCATGGGCTTCGCCCATTACGTGCTCGACTATGAAACCCGGTTCCGCGAGGCGGTGATCGAGGATTTCGCCGACACGTATCTGGCGGGCTTCACCCCCATCCCCTGCGTGCGCTGCAATCAGTCCGTGAAGTTCGCGGACCTCTTGGCCACCTCCAAGCAATTGGGCGCGGACTGCCTGGTCACGGGGCATTACATCCAGCGCACCATGAGCGGGAACCGGCCCGAGCTGCGCCGCGCCGCCGATGCGGGCAAGGACCAGTCCTATTTCCTGTTCGCGACCACAGAGGAGCAGCTTGATTATCTGCGCTTCCCGCTGGGTCATCTGAACAAGGAGCAGACCCGCGAGCTTGCCGCCGCGCTGGGCCTCATCGTGGCCGCCAAGCCCGACAGCCAGGACATCTGCTTCGTGCCCGACGGCGATTACGCCGCGGTGGTGGAGAAGGTGCGTCCGGGCGCGTCGCGTCCCGGCGAGATCGTGCATCTGGATGGTCGGGTGATGGGCGAGCATGAGGGCGTGCTGCGCTACACCGTGGGCCAGCGTCGCGGGCTCGGCATTGCGACGGGCGAGCCGCTCTATGTGGTGCGGCTGGACGCGGAAAACGCGCAGGTCATTGTCGGCCCGCGCGAGGCGCTGAAGGTCAGCAGGATCACCCTGACGGACGTGAACTGGATCGGGGATGGCGACCTCTCCGAAGCGGACGGTCTGACCGTCGGCATCAAGGTGCGCTCCACCCGTCCGCCCAAGCCGGCGATTCTGGAGGTGACCGGAGACGGCGTCTTCGTGCTGCTGGAAACGGGCGAAGAGGGCGTTGCGCCGGGGCAGGCCTGCGTCTTCTATTCTCATCCCGATCATGACCGGGTGTTGGGCGGCGGCTGGATTCGGGCGACGGCTTAACCCGTCCCCGCCTTCCACCCCACAACCACGACCCAGTGCAACGCCATGGCGGGCCACAGACTGCCCGTTCGATGGGTGAGGGCGGTGCAGAGCGCACCGAGAGCCGCGACGAGGGTCAGGAAAGCCGGTTCGGTGAAGACCGGTTGCGCCATGGGCAGGCCGAGCCAGACCTGAACCGGGTGCCAGAGCACGAAGGCGGCGAGCGACAGCGCGCTGACCGCAAAGTCTTTGGTCGTGGACATGCGGGCAGGCTGGAGAATCCCCCGGAACACCAGCTCCTCACCCAGAGCGGGTATCAAGAGCGCGATTGCCGCCAGACGTAGAAATGCATCCGGATCATTGCGCAGGCCCGGCAGCCCCATAGAAAAGTGAATGGGGCTCATAAGTGTGTGAATTGCGAAGGCTGTCAGCCCGAAAAGCCCCAGCGCAGCTGCTCCTTCAACGAGGCCTTGCAGGCCCGGAAGCGTCCTGAGCCGGGCTGCTGCGGATGCGAGCAGACTTGACGCGGTGCGAAACAAGGCCTTTTTCTCCTGCCCAATGACCGGCCGCCGAGCCGGCCGCAATAATGATAGGAGACGGACCATGAGTGCCGAAGATCCGATTGTCATCGTTGGTATGGCTCGCACCCCGATGGGCGGCCTGATGGGTGAACTGGCGGGCCTGTCCGCCAATGAGCTGGGCGCCGAAGCGGTCAAGGCCGCGCTCGCCGAAGCCGGCGTCGCAGGCGACGATGTGGACCTCATCTACATGGGCAATGTGCTCAGCGCTGGCCAGGGCCAGGCCCCGGCGCGCCAGGCGGCCATCAAGGGCGGTCTGCCCAAATCGGTCGAGGCGACCACGCTGAACAAGATGTGCGGCTCCGGCATGCAGGCCGCCATCATGGGCCGCGCCTCCATCGCCTCGGGCGACGCCTCTGTGATCGTGGCGGGCGGCATGGAATCCATGACTAACGCGCCGCACCTGCTGCCGAACCACCGCACCGGCTTCAAGTATGGCCATGACGTGATCAAGGATCACATGGCCCAGGATGGTCTCGAGGACGCCTATGAAGGCAACGCCATGGGCGTGTTCGCCGACATGATCGCCCGTGAGCACCAGTTCACCCGTGAGGACCAGGACGCCTATGCGCTGGAAACCCTCGCCCGCGCCATCCGCGCCACCGAACAGGGCGATTTCAAGCGCGAGATCACCCCGGTCACCATCAAGGACCGCAAGGGCGAGACGGTGGTCGAGACCGACGAGCTGCCCCGCAAGGCGCGCCCGGAAAAGATCCCGAGCCTGAAACCGGCCTTTGGCAAGGATGGCACCGTGACCGCGGCGAACGCCTCCGCCATTTCCGATGGCGCAGCTGCGCTGGTGATGATGCGTCAGAGCGAAGCGGAACGCCGCGGCCTCAAGCCGCTGGCGAAGATCGTCGCCACCGCCGCTCACGCCCACGAGCCGGCCTATTTCACCACCGCGCCGGTTCCGGCCATGCGCAAGGTTCTGGAGAAGGCGGGCTGGACCAAGGACGATGTGGATCTCTGGGAAATCAACGAAGCCTTCGCTGTGGTCCCGATGATCGCGATGAAAGAGCTGGGCCTCAGCCATGACGTGGTGAACGTCAATGGCGGCGCCTGTGCGCTGGGTCACCCGATCGGCGCCTCCGGCGCGCGCATCATGGTCACCCTGATCGCCGCGCTGGAAAAGCATGGCAAGTCCAAGGGCGTCGCCTCGCTCTGCATTGGCGGCGGCGAAGCCACCGCAGTCGCGATCGAGCGCCTGAACTAGTCGGCGGCCGAGTGCTGATCGAGAAAGCCCCGGCCTGCTGGTCGGGGCTTTTTCGTGTCAGTCGAGGAACAGGACGTCATCATCGGGGGGCGTCAGAAGACCGGGCAGCGGGTCCTTGAACCTCTGCGGAAGCCCGACGGTCATCAACGCCGCCTCCCAGTTCATGCAGAACTGGGACAGGGCGCCGGACTTCTGGGCCGCCCGCGCCAGTCTCTGAGCCGCGTTGGCGCCATGAGAATGCGCCAGCCAGGCCAGGGGCAGGCCATGGGGCACATTGATCGCCAGTCCTTTCAGGAAGCCGATCCAGTCCTGCATCGGGTCATAGCCGTCCAGCTTTCGGAAATCGAAGATGGCGCCCTGTATGCGATCGACCTCGATGCGCCGCTGCAATTCCTGCAGATTGCCCATGGCTCCGCGAACCGTCTCCTGTCCCGTCACAGCGAGATACCAGATCCGCGGTCTGTTGCAGATGAGCATGTTCGCCAGATTCGCGCGAGGCATGAGGTCCACCCATTCGGCATGTGGTCATGATTGTCCGGGGTGTAACTTCTGATTGGTAAATCAAGTGGCGCGCGCAGCGTTGCAGCGTCTGTCAGGCGAGGTGAATTGCGGCTCCGGTGCGATGCCTTCCGCCGTAATTTCTCGATTTATGACGCGCTGCAGCATGGCTTTGTCCGCCGCGCGTCGCTTGCCAAACGCTCTCCAGATCGCTACCTCGCAGCCCGAAAAGCCTTGTATGGCTTGAAGAAACGTACGGACAAAGCATGTCGAACGGCCAATCCCGCTTCCATGTTCCGACCCCGCCCTATCGGCCGGGGGACGAGCCCGACTTCACCCATCTTGACCTGCAGAAGGCTGGCGAGGCGCCGCGCCCGGATCCGTCTTCGGGCTGGGAAGAGACCCGCGACCTGGCCACCGGCCTTGTGGGCGTGCTCGACCATAACCACCAGGCGGTCGGGGACTGGAACCCGGAGCTGAGCCCGGAAGTCCTGCGCGAGGGTCTGAGCCATATGGTGCTCACCCGCATCTATGACGAGCGCATGCTGAAGCTGCAGCGCCAGGGCAAGATGAGCTTCTACATGAAGTCCACGGGCGAGGAGGCGGTCGCCGTCGCCGCCGCCATGGCGCTCAAGCCCAATGACATGGTGTTCCCCAGCTATCGCCAGCAGGGCATCCTGTTCGCACGCGGGCGCAACATCGTGGACATGATGTGCCATTGCATCTCCAACAGCCGCGATAATCTCAAGGGGCGTCAGCTGCCGGTGCACTACACCTGGGCGGAAGGCAGCTTCTTCACGATCTCGGGCAATCTGGGCACCCAGTTCCCGCAGGCCGCCGGTTACGCCATGGCGTGCGCCTACAAGGGCGAGGACCAGATCGCCGCGAGCTGGATTGGCGACGGCACGACGGCGGAAGGCGACTTCCACGCGGGTCTGACCCTGGCGTCCACCTATCGCGCGCCGGTGATCTTCAACGTCGTGAACAATCAGTGGGCCATCTCCTCCACCCAGAACATCGCCCGCGGCGATGCGCCGACCTTCGCGGCGAAGGGGCTGGGCTATGGCCTGGCGTCGATCCGGGTGGATGGCAATGACTTCCTCGCCGTCTACGCCGCGACCCAGTGGGCCGCCGAGCGGGCGCGCCAGGGCAAGGGTGCCACGGTGCTTGAGCTGTTCACCTATCGCGCCGATGCGCACTCCACCTCGGATGACCCGACCAAATACCGTCCGAAGACCGAATTCGACCGCTGGCCGCTGGGCGATCCCATCGAACGCCTCAAGCAGCATCTGATCGGCAAGGGCGAGTGGGATGAAGACCGCCACGCCAAGCTGGAAGAGCAGATGACCGCACTGGTGGTGAAATCCTACAAGGAAGCGGAAAGCCACGGCACGCTGCATGAAGGCCCGCTCAGCCCCACCGAAAGCATTTTCGAGGACGTCTACGCCAAGCCTGACTGGCGCCTGCGCCGTCAACGCCAGGATCTGGGGGTTTAATCCATGCCGGCCATGAACATCATTCAGGCGCTGAACTCCGCCATGGACGTGCTGCTGGAGCGTGATCCGGACGTTGTGATCTTTGGCGAGGATGCGGGCTATTTCGGCGGCGTCTTCAAGGCCACCGACAAGCTGCAGGAGAAATACGGCCTCGACCGGGTGTTCGACACCCCGATCAACGAGGCGGCGATCGCCGGCATGGCGGTCGGCATGGCGGCCAAGGGGCTCAAGCCCATCGCCGAGATCCAGTTCGCCGACTACATCTTCCCGGCCATCGACCAGATCATCTCCGAGATGAGCCGCATCCGCTATCGCTCGGCGGGGCAGTTCACTTCGGGCTGCGTGGTGCGCTCGCCCTGGGGCGGCGGCATTCGCGGCGGCCAGACCCACTCGATGAGCCCTGAAGCCTTCTTCACCCATGTGCCGGGTCTTCAGGTCGTCGTGCCGTCCAACCCCTATGACGCCAAGGGCTTGCTGATCGCGGCGCTGGAAAGCGGCGATCCGGTGATCTTCTTCGAGCCCAAGCGGATCTATAACGGCCCGTTTGACGGCGTGCCGGACACTCCGCTGAAATCCTGGGCCAAGCACGCCAAGGGCGAGGTCCCCGAAGGCCATTACACCGTCGAGCTGGGCAAGGCGGAAGTCGTCCGCGAAGGCGAAGCCTGCACCGTCATCGCCTATGGCACGCTGGTTCACGTCGCTCAGGCGGCCGCCGAAGCGGCGGGCATCGACGCCGAGATCATCGATCTCAAGACGCTCGTGCCCTATGATATCGAGACCATCGCCAAGTCGGTGAACAAGACCGGTCGTGTCGTCGTCGCCCAGGAAGCGCCGCGCACCTCGGGTTTCGGCGCCGAGCTGGCCGCCCAGATCCAGGAAGAATGCTTCTACGCTCTGGAAGCGCCGATCTTCCGCCTGACCGGCTGGGACATTCCCTATCCGCACGCCCATGAATGGGCGTACTTCCCCACGCGCGACCGTTTTGCCCGCGCGATGAAGACCGTGACGGAGGCCTGAGCATGAGCGAATACAAGTACAAGCTCCCCGATGTGGGCGAAGGCGTCGTCGAGGCGGAAATCGTCGAATGGCACATCAAGGCCGGCGACAAGGTCACTGAAGACCAGCACATCCTCGATGTGATGACCGACAAGGCGACCGTCGAGATCCCTTGCGCCGTGAACGGCGTGGTCAAATCCATTGTCGGCGAGCCCGGTGAAGTGATCGCGGTCGGCACCGAAATCCTCGTCATCGATGTGGACGGTGAAGTCCCGGACGATGTCGAGAACACGGCGGAGCCGGAAACCAAGGACGCTCCCAAGGAGGAGTCCAAGGCCGAGGCCCCCAAGGAAGAGCCGAAACCCGAACCGAAGCCGGAACCCAAGCCCGAGCCGAAACCGGCTCCGGCGGCGGCTCCGGCGAAAGCCGCCGCGCCTGCGCGTTTCAATGGCGAACGTCCGCTGGCGAGCCCGGCGGTGCGTCAGCGCGCGCTTGAGGCCGACATTGATCTCGCCCATGTGCCGGGCACGGGGCCTGCGGGCCGGATCACCCATAATGATCTTGATGATTTCATCGCCGCGGGCGGTCGTCTTGTCTCGAAAGCGGGCGGGGCTGGCGCGTCCAAGGCGCCGCGCACCGGCAAGCAGGACATCAAGGTCATCGGCCTGCGCCGCAAGATCGCCGAGAACATGGCGCACGCCAAGCGCACCATCCCGCACATCACCTATGTGGACGAGATCGATCTGACCGCGCTCGAAGACCTGCGCGCGCACATGAATGCGAAAAAGTCCGACGATCAGACCAAGCTGACCATCATCCCCTTTCTGGTGATGGCGCTCGTCAAATCCCTGCCGAAATTCCCGCAGGCGAACGCCCATTTCGACACGGACGGTTCGCTGCTGACCCAGCATGACGGCGTGCATTGCGGCATCGCCGCCGCCACGCCCAACGGGCTGATGGTGCCGGTGATCAAGCACGCCGAAAGTCTCGATATCTGGGAAGTGGCCGCCGAGGTGAAGCGCTTGGGTGACGCCGCGAAAGCGGGCAAGGCCACCAAGGACGAGCTGACGGGCTCCACCATCACCATCACGTCTCTGGGCGCGATCGGCGGCATCGTCACCACCCCGGTGATCAACCATCCCGAGACGGCCATCATCGGCGTGAACAAGATGCAGACCCTGCCGCGCTATGACGAGGCGGGCCGCGTGGTGCCGAAGAAGATCATGAACCTGTCCTCCAGCTTCGATCACCGCATCGTGGACGGCTATGAAGCGGCCTTGCTGGTGCAGGAGATGAAGGGGTATCTCGAAAACCCCGCGACGCTGTTCATGGACTAGGGCTTGTGCCCGGCCCAGACTGAAAGCCCGGCGCTTGCGCCGGGCTTTTTGTTTGGTTCTGAAACCCCGGCCAAGCGCA